>PMOM01000182.1 GCA_003161535.1 Caulobacteraceae bacterium
GTGGCGCGGTGTGCATGGCGGCGTAGATGCCCACGCACCCGTAGCCGCATCCCAGATCAAGCACCTTGTCGCCCGGTTCGATGACGGCGCGAGAGAGCATGGCGAGCGTGCCGGCGTCCACGCCTCGCGGCGAGAACAGCGCCTCGGTGGTCTCCAATCGCAATGCGACGGCGCCGATGCTTGCGTGAATCATCCTGGCCTCCTCCTTCGACTTTGTCCCATGGGTTGCCATTGCGGCGCGCTGTGCGTATCAGACCGGCCATCACGCACGCAGGACGTTCGGCGAGGCGCGGGTCAATCNNTCATGGCGCTACCCGAATTCACCATGCGACAGCTGTTGGAAGCTGGCGCCCACTTTGGGCACCAGACCCACCGCTGGAACCCGAAGATGGAGCGATACATCTTTGGCGCGCGCGCCAACATCCACATCATCGATCTGTCGCAGACCATGCCGCTCCTGCACCAGGCCCTGGTGAAGGTCCGCGAGGTGGCCGCCTCGGGCGGGCGGGTGCTGTTCGTGGGCACCAAGCGCCAGGCTTCCGAGCCGGTGGCCGCGACCGCCAAGCGATGCGCGCAATACTATGTCAATCACCGCTGGCTGGGCGGCACCTTGACGAACTGGCGCACGATCTCCGGCTCCATCGCCCGTCTGCGGGAGCTGGAAGGTCTGCTGGACGGGGGCGACAGCGGCGGTCGCACCAAAAAGGAGCTTCTGCAACTCACCCGCGAGCGGGGTAAGCTGGAGTTGGCCCTGGGCGGCATCAAGGACATGGGCGGCATCCCCGACCTGATGTTCGTCATCGACACCAACAAGGAAGCCATCGCTGTCCTGGAGGCGCGCAAGCTCAACATCCCGGTGGTGGCCATTCTGGACACCAACAGCGACCCCATCGGCATCAGCTTCCCCGTGCCCGCCAACGATGACGCAGCACGCGCCCTGCAGCTCTATTGCGACCTGGTGGCCGACGCGGTTCTCGACGGCCTGACCGAGGGCCAGGTGGCCATGGGCGTGGACATCGGCGCCGCCGAGGCCCCCGTGGAGCCGGCCCTGCGGACGAGCGCGGCGGACGAATCTTCCGAGACCGCCGACGAGGTCGCTTCCACGCCCGAACCGGAGCTGGAGGCCGCCTTCACCGGTGGGTCGAACGCGGCGACGTCGGAAACCACCGCTCAGCCTCACGCGCCGGCGCCCGCCAAGTCCGCGGCGGAGCCATCGCACGCGCCGAAAGCCAAGTCCGCGGCGCCCAAGGCCAAGGCCAAAACCGCGCCCGAGGCGGCCCCCTCCAAGACCAAGGCGCCCGTCAAGGCGGTGACGGCTAAGACCGAGACGCAGGCGCCGTCAAAGACGAAGGCAAAGCCAGCTCCCAAGCCCACCGCGAAAGCCAAGCCGGAACCGAAAGCCAAACCCCAAGCCAAGCCCAAGGCAGCGCCCAGGGCGGAATCCAAGCCCAAAGCGAAGCCCACGGCAGCCAAAGCCGCCGCCAAGGGCCCCAAGAAGGGGTGAAGGCTCGCTGCTTTCGCAAGCAATTAGGGTCGCCGCGAAGCGTCCGATCCCTAACGACATCCAGACGGAGCAAGAACCCATGGCCGAGATCACCGCATCCCAGGTGAAGGCGCTGCGCGACAAGTCGGGCGTCGGCATGATGGACTGTAAGAAGGCCCTGCAGGAAACCGGCGGCGATATGGAAGCGGCGGTGGACTGGCTGCGCGCCAAGGGCCTGTCCAAGGCGGCCAAGAAGGCCGATCGCGTGGCCGCCGAGGGCGTCGTGGCCCTGGCCACCCGCGTCGACGGCGCGGGGATGAGCGCCGCGGTGATCGAGCTTAACGCCGAGACGGACTTCGTGGCCCGCAATGAGAACTTTCAGGCCGCCGCCCGCAAGATCGCCGTCGCGGCCCTGGACATCGATGGCGATGCCGAAGCGTTACGCGCCGCCAAGCTCGGCGCCGAGAGCGTCAGCGAGGCGATCACCCATCTGATCGCCACCATCGGCGAGAACATGCTTCTGCGCCGTTCTAGGAGATTCGCGGTCGGCCAAGGGGCGGTCGGCGCCTATGTGCACGGCGCGGTCGCCGGCGCCGCCGATCTTGGGCGGATCGGGGTTCTGGTGGCCGTGGAAGGAGCCGGCGACCAGGCCAAGCTTCGCGAACTGGGACGCAACATCGCCCTGCATGTCGCCGCCGCCTCGCCGCTGGCGCTGTCGGTGGAGGACCTTGATCCGAGCGCGCTGGAACGCGAGCGCGCCATCTTCACCGAACAGGCGCTGGCCTCGGGCAAACCGCCGGCCGTGGCCGAGAAAATGGTCGAGGGCCGCCTTCGCAAATTTTACGAAGAAGCGGTGCTTCTCAAACAGGCCTACGTACGCGATCCAGAGGTGACCATTGAGCAGCTGGTGGCGAGCACCGCCGCGGTGGTGGGCTCGCCGGTGACGGTGAAGGGCTTCGCGCGTTTCGCCCTGGGCGAGGGCGTGGACAAGGCGTCCGGCGACTTCGCCGCCGAAGTAGCGGCGATGACCGGGCCGCGCTAGAGGTAGACGCCGGGGCCATTCCACAGGCGATGGGGAAAAGATTGTCCGACAAGCGCCCGCCCTATCGTCGCATTCTGCTCAAGGTCTCTGGCGAAGTGCTCATGGGCGACGCCGCCTTCGGCATCGACATGGCCACCCTCGCGGCCGTGGCCGAGGACATCTCCTCGGTGGTCGCCGCCGGCTTTGAACTCTGCCTGGTGGTCGGCGGGGGCAACATCTTCCGCGGCGTTTCCATGGCGGGACGAGGCATGGAACGGGCCAGCGCCGACTACATGGGCATGCTGGCCACGGTGATGAACGCCCTGGCCGTGCAAAGCGCGCTGGAAAAGAAGGGGGTCAATACGCGGGTGCAGTCGGCCATTCCGATGGACGCCATCTGCGAACCCTACATCCGCCGCCGGGCCCTGAGGCATCTGGAGAAGGGCAGGGTGGTGATCTTCGCCGCCGGCCTGGGCGCGCCCTTCTTTACCACCGATACGCCAGCAGCGCTGCGCGCCGCCGAGATGGGCTGCGACGCCCTTTTGAAAGGCACCAGTGTCGACGGCGTTTACACAGCCGACCCCAAGAAGGACCCGTCCGCCAAACGCTATCAGCAGCTGAACTATCAAGAGGTGTTGTCCAAGGACCTGAAGTTCATGGACACCTCCGCGGTCAGCCTGATGCGCGACAACGGCATTCCGATCGTGGTGTTTTCGATTCGCGAGCCCGGAAATTTGTTGAGGGTTCTGAGCGGCGACGGCATCCACACGACGATCGAGGACCGCAAGAGTCAAAGCTAATCCAGCCGACTGAAAGGAAGCGCCATGGCGGAGCCTGACAAACCGCAACTCATTGGGTACCGCGAGCGGATGGACAAGGCGGTGGTTGCGTTGAAGGAGGAGTTCGGCTCGCTGCGCACCGGCCGGGCGTCGGCGGGGCTGCTCGATCAGGTGCATGTGGAAGCTTACGGCTCGCGAATGCCGGTCAACCAATTGGGCTCGGTCTCGGTGCCCGAACCCCGCTCGATCACCGTCAGCATCTATGACAAGGGTTTGGTGGTGTCGGTGGAAAAGGCCATCCGCAATGCCGGACTGGGCCTCAATCCGGTGGTCGAGGGGCAGATTCTTCGCATTCCGGTTCCGCCGCTCACCGAGGAGCGGCGCCGGGACCTGGCCAAGCTGGCCGGCAAATACGCCGAGCAGCAGAAGGTTGCCGTGCGCAACGTGAGGCGGGACGCCATGGACGATCTGCGCAAAGCCGAACAGGGATCAGTCATCAGCGAGGATGAGCACAGACGCCTGGAGGGCGAGGTCCAGAAGCTCACCGACCAAGCGGTCGGGCGCATCGACGAGGCCTTGATAACCAAAGAGCAAGAGATCATGCAAGTCTGATCGATTTGCTATCCCGGATCGAACCGTTAGGGCACATTCTTGGGTTGATCGGCGCCGCGGCGTGATCGACGGCACGGAAGGATCGGTCATGTCGCCTGCCACGGGCATGCACGACAGGGTGTCGCCGGCGGCTCCGACGCGCGACGGACATCGGCTGCACGTGGCGATCATCATGGATGGCAATGGTCGTTGGGCCAAGCAGCGCGGACTGCCCAGATCCCTGGGGCATCGCGCCGGGGTGGCGGCCCTGCGGCGCACCGTCGAAAGCGCCGAGGAACTGGGTGTAGAGCGCCTGACCGTCTTTGGTTTTTCCACCGAGAACTGGCGGCGCCCAAAGCCGGAAGTCTCCGAA
>PMOM01000282.1 GCA_003161535.1 Caulobacteraceae bacterium
TGATGGTTCATCGATTCGGCGAAGGCCGAGAAGGCGGCATCCTGGTCGGGCCGGATGTTGAGGGCGTCGTGCAGGGCCTTGATGTGCATGGCGTGGCGCTGGGCCATCTGCTCATGCATGGCGGCCCGATCCGCGGCATGGTGGTCCGCCATGGCCGGAGCCGGCTGGGCCTGGGCGGCGGCGGTTAGTCCGAAAGCGGCGACGAGCGCCAGGGCTGATAGACGAGAAGCGATCATAGGAGGTGTCCTGTTGGTTTTGCGCCCGATGGGCGAGGTGTTGCACGAAGGTGCTGGCCCGCGGAAAGCCGGACCGGGAAGATTTGCAATAAGCGCTCGCCAAGATGAACGCCGGATGAGTGGCGAAATTGCGGTGACATGATATCGCCGGGGCGTCCTTAGATTTCACGAACCGGTCGCCGGTTGACCCTCCGTCAGGATTGCCTTGGCCTTTGCCTGGGTCCTAGGCTTGGGCCAGCTCCAGGAGAAGACGATGGCCTTGACCAAGGGCGACGACTTTCCGATCCACCAGACCAGCGAGCCGATCGCCTACAGCGGCGCCGACCGCAACTTCTACGACCGCTACTTTTTCAATGGCTACGGGCGTGAAGGCGAGGACTTCTTCGCCCTGGCGTTCGGGGTCTATCCGCATCTCAACATCGCCGACGCCAGCTTCTGCGTGGTGCGGGGCGGCGTGCAGACCGCCCTACACGCCAGCCGCTGGCTGAACATGGAGCGGATGGATCTTAGCGTCGGGCCGATCTCCATCGAGGTGCTCGAGCCGCTGCAACGACTCAAGCTCATCGTCGACGCCCCCGAGCACGGGCTGGCGGCTCAGATCGTCTTTGAGGGCCGCGCCTTTCCGGTGGAGGAGCCCAGGTTCATCCGCCGCCACGGTCCGCGCGGCTTCATGGACTATACGAGGCTGACCCAGAACGGCCGCTATGCCGGCTGGATCGAGCTGGACGGCCAGCGCCGGAGCGTCGATGGCTTCATGGGCACGCGGGACCGTTCCTGGGGGGTGCGGCCGGTGGGCGCGCGCGATTCCCAGGAGATCGTCCCCCCGCAAGCGCCGCAGTTCTTCTGGATCTGGTCGCCGAGCAACTTCGACAACGGCTCCTTCTTTTTTCACAGCAACGATGACGCCGCCGGTGATCCGTGGAATCGTCGCGCCGTGTGGGCCCGTGAGGGCGCCGGCCTCGCCGACCTGCGCGAGATCGCCGATTGCGCCATTCAGATCGACTGGAAGGCGGGTACGCGCCATGCCCGCCGCGCCGTGGTCACCTTGGGCGGCGCCAAGGGCGGAGAGGTGATTTTCGAGCCGCAATTCGAATTCTTCATGTCGGGCCTGGGCTATGGTCACCCAAAATGGGCGCACGGCTTGTCTCACGGCGCCCTGGAGGTGGAGCGGGAGGATCTCAAGCTGGCCGAGGCCGATCCCCGTCTGCCCCATCACCTGCATGTCCAGGCCGTCTGCAAGGTCACCTGGCGCGGCGCGGCGGGCGATAAGGAATTCGGCCGCGGCGTCCTCGAGCAGCTCGTCATCGGCCCCCACGCGCCGTCGGGTTTCGCCGAGGTAATGGATTTCGCCCGATGACCCTGGATAAAGCGACCAGCGCCCCATGACTCTGGCCGAGCGCCTTGGCGCCTATCTGTCGCGCACCTCCGGGTCGCCCACCACCATCGAGGCCCTCAGCCGCATCCCCGGCGGGGCCAGCCGCGAGACCTATAGCTTCGACGCGGTCACGCGCGGCCGGCGCGAGGGCTTCATCCTGCGGCGCGATCCGGCAGGCAGCCTCATCGAGACCGACCGGCGTCTGGAGTTCCTGGCCATCCGCTCCTTCGCCGGCAAGGGGGTCGCCGCGCCCGAGGCGATCCTCCTGGAGGAGCAGGGCGGCGAACTCGAACGCCCCTTCTTCATCATGAGCCGGGTGGAGGGCGGCGTGACCGGCAGTCCTCTAGCCGCCGATCCCCTGGGTGAGCATGGCGGCGCCATCGGCAAGCAGTTTTTCTCGTTTCTGGGCAAGATCGCCGCCGAGCCGATCGATGATCTGCCCCTGCGCCAGGCCGCCGTGTGTCCCAAGCAGCCAGATTGCTGGCGCCGCGAACTCGATTACTGGGCCGGCGTCATCGACGCCGACGAGCAGCACCCTCAGCCGATTGTCCGCGCCGCCATCCGCCGCCTGTATCGCACCGCCCCGCCGCCGCCGGCCAAGATCGCCGTCGTGCACGGCGACTACCGGCTGGGCAACTTCCTGCATGACGGCGCCGGGCGCATTCTGGCCATTCTGGACTGGGAGATGGCCCATCTGGGCGATCCGCTCGAGGATCTGGCCTGGTCCATGGATCCCCTGTGGTCGCACCCCGGCGACGGACGGATATCGGGGATGGTCCCCCGTGAAGAAGCGCTGGCCATCTGGCGGCGGGCCAGCGGACTGGACATTGACGCCGCCGCGCTCGCCTGGTGGTCGCTGTTCGCCTCGGTGAAGGGTCAGGCCATCTGGACGTCGGCGGCCAAGGCGTGGCGGGACGGCGGCATGGTCGAACCGATCCTGGCCTTTTCCGGCTGGTACACCGCCAGGCGGCACGACCAGATTCTGGCCGAACGGCTCGTGGCCCTGGGGGCCCTATGACGCCGACCCTTCCCGACATTCTGATCGGCTGCCTGCTGACCCTCAACGCGCCGCTGCCGCCGGAAGCGGCCGGCGACTACATGGCCGCCCGCATGGGTTTGCTGGCCATGCTCGCCGCTCTGGCCGCCCAGGAGGCCGAGCGCGGGCCGGCCGCGCGCATCTGGGAGAACCAGGCGATCGGCGACCTCTTCGCTCATCTGAGCGACGACTACCGTGCGCATTTCAGCGATACGCTGGCCGCCGCGGCCCAGGCCGGCGATGGCGATTTTACATGGAGCGGCCTGGACAGAACCAATGCCGCCCTGCGTAGCGTTCTCATCGACCTTCACCAGGAGGCCGAGCGCCGGGACGACGGCGATCTTCAGCGCGCCATTCTCAAGCTTTATCAGGCCATGGCCGATGCCCGGCGGCTCGACCTGGCCGGCGCCACGGGCGGCTAGCGTGGCCGCCGGCGATGGCCGGGCGCGGGCCACGCGCCTAGAGGGTTCATTATCAGTGATTACATGAAGGCGCTTGACGGCGAGCGGGCCCATGGGCGACGACGCACCGATCACGCGGAACAACAGCTCAACAACGGGGACGGCCATGCGCAAGGATCTGTTCAGCCTCGAGGGCCGCGTCGCCCTGGTCACCGGGGGATCGCGGGGCATTGGCAGGATGATCGCCGAGGGCTTCCTCATGCAGGGCGCCAAGGTCTACATCTCCTCGCGCAAGCATGCTCAATGCGACGCGGCGGCCGACGAGATGTCCAAGGACGGACCGGCGTGTGTTTCCCTGCCTCAGGACATCTCGACGGTGGAGGGCTGCCGGGCGCTGGCCGCGCGGATCACCGACTTGGAGCCCAAGCTCGACATCCTGGTCAACAACGCCGGAGCCGCCTGGGGCGCGACATTCGATGAGTTCCCTGAAAGCGGCTGGGACAAGGTGATGAACCTTAACCTGAAGTCGCCGTTCTTTCTCACCCAGGCCCTGCACGGCGCCCTCGCCGCGGCGGCCACGCCCGACAGGCCCGCCAAGGTGATCAACATCGCTTCCATCGACGGCATCCGCCTCAATCCGCAGGACACCTATTCCTACCATGCCTCCAAGTCGGGCCTGATCTTCCTCACCCGGCGCATGGCCGCCCGGCTGATCAGCGACAACATCGTGGTCACCGCCATCGCGCCGGGCGCCTTCGCCTCGGACATGAATCGCGACGCGCGCGACCGCGGCGACGCGGTGGCCAGGCGCATTCCCAGCCGCCGCATCGGCAGGGACGAGGACATGGCGGCGGCGGCCATCTATCTGGCTTCGCGCGCGGGAGACTATGTGGTGGGCGCCACCCTGCCGGTGGACGGCGGCGTGGCCCTGGCTGAAATCGGCGGCGTCTAGGGCTTTGGCGGAGGTCCTTGGCACGAGCGCGCGAGACGAGGCGCACCCGGTCGGCCGCGGCGCCGGCGCCTGGGCGCGCTGGCG
>PMOM01000106.1 GCA_003161535.1 Caulobacteraceae bacterium
TCCTTGACGGTCATCGGCACGCCGAGCAGCGGACGCCGCTCTTTCTTGGCCAAGGCCGCGTCGGCCGCCTTGGCCGCCTCGTGAGCGCGCTGGAAGTCGCGCACCACCACCGCGTTGATGGCTCCGTCCAGCCGCTCGATGCGCGCGATGGCGGCGTCGCAGAGCTCCACGGCGCTGACCCTTCCCGCCGCCAAAGCGGCGGCCAGATCGCCGGCGCTGGCCGTGGCGTAGTCCTGAAGCTCGGTGTTCGGCATCGTTCCTCGCTCTAGCTCGACGACATCACATGGGGCGCGGCGCTTCGCGTCGGGCGCGGGCCCCTCGGCGGTGTTCCACGAACCAGGCGATCAGCCACCACAGCAACGCCCAGGCCGCGCCCAGCACCCAGCCGGCGATCACGTCGGTGGGCCAGTGGACGCCCAGATAGACCCGGCTGCAGCCAACCACCAAGGTCACCGCCAGACCGGCGCTCAATGCGTAGGCTCGCACCCGCCGGCGATCGGCGAAGTGGGCGACCAGGGTGGCCAGGGAAAGATAGATGATCGCCGAAAGCATGGCGTGGCCGCTGGGAAAGCTGGCGTTGCCCACCTCCACCGCGTGCATGGCGAGCGGCGGCCGCTCGCGCCCCACAGCCACCTTGATGATGTCCACCAGCAGCAGGCCGCTGGCGGACGCGCCGATCAGCAGCCAGCTCTCGCGCCATCGCTTCTGGGCCAGGAACAGACCGGCGATGACCAGGACGATGATGGCCAGATCGGTGACTGATCCGAACGCGGTGACGTCGGTGGCCGCCAGGCGCAGCCAGGTCGGTCCGATCGGCTTGGTGATGTCGCCGGGATGACGCAACATCAGCATCAACCCCTCGTCGAACATCTTGGTATGGCCGTCGGTGACCTCGTCGGTGACGCCCAGGAAGCCCAGGAAGCCGGCGGCCGCCACCAACAGGGCCGCGATCACCGCGATCTCCTTGCGCGCGCCTTGAACGATTTCCGAAAAGCGCGATCGCGCCGTGGCGTTCGTGGTCATTGACCCAGACCCTTCGGCTGCCGCGGGCTTGGGATTGCGCCCGGCAAGAGGCATATGCACGTCATGGCCATCCTCTCCAAGCCCAGCCTTCGCCTCGCCGTCTGGCGCGGCCTGCGCGGCCTTTGCCCTCACTGCGGCGGCGGGCGGCTCTTCTATCGCTATCTGAAGGTATTCCCGCTCTGCGAGACGTGCGGCCACGATCTGGACCGCTATCCCTCGGATGATGGACCGGCCTACTTCACCATCCTGCTGGTGGGCCAGTTGGTGGTGGCGCCGTTGCTCTTGTTTCCCGTCATCTGGCGCGCCCCGGCGGCGGTGATCGTGCCGGCCACCCTGATCCCTCTTGCGGTGCTCACGCTCGCGGTGCTGCCACGCACCAAGGGCGCGGTGATCGGCCTGCTCTATGGCCTCAAGGTCCATCGCCAGGACGCCGCCATCCACACCGCNNCCGTCGCCTGGGACGACGCGGCCGTCGGCGAGGTTCTGGACGCCGTGCGCCGCTATCCCTGGCCGCCCATCCCCCACGTCGATGACGGCTGGGCCTATGGCTGCGACGGCGCCTTCCTGCAGGGCCTGTGCCGCTATTGGCTGGAAGGCTATGACTGGCGCGCCGCCGTCGCCGACCTCAACCGCTTCCCGCAATTCATCGCCAGGGTCGAGGATTTCGACCTTCATTTCGTGCACGTGGTCGGCGAGGCCGGCGGCAGGCGACCGCTCCTGCTTAGCCACGGCTGGCCAGGCAGCCACTACGAGTTCTGGGGCGCCATCGAAAAGCTCGCCTGGCCGTCGCGCCACGGCGGGGTGGCGGCGGACGCCTTCGACCTGGTCATCCCGTCCCTGCCCGGCTTCGGCTTTTCCTCCAAGCCGGCCAAACCCTTCGGCCAACGCGCGACCGCGCGCCTCTTCAACACCCTGATGACCCAGGTGCTCGGCTACGACCGCTACCTCGCCCAGGGCGGCGACTGGGGTGCTTTCGTCACCTCCTGCCTCGGCTTCGATCACGCCCAGCACGTCAAGGCCATCCATCTGAACATGATCGGCTTTCGTCCCCCAGGCGGACCCACGAGCCCGGAGGAAACCGCCTGGATCACCCGACAAAACGCCATGATGGACATGCTGGGCGCCTATTTCCGCCTGCAGGCGTCCAAGCCCCAGTCGCTGGCCTGGCTGGGGGCCGGCAATCCGGTCGGTCAGGCGGCCTGGATCATCGAGCGCTTCTACGACTGGTGCGATCGGCGCGAGACGCCGTTCGAGACGGTGTTCACCCGCGACCAGTTGCTCACCAACATCATGATCTATGTGATGACCGGCAGTTTCGCGACGGGCGCCTGGTACTACCGCGCCCTCATCGAAGAGGGCGGCGTCGTGCTCAAGGAGGGACAGCGCTGCGAGGTCCCCACCGCCTTCGCCAACTTCCCCGGCGAAGCGCTCTACACCGCCCCGCCCCGATCATGGGCCGAGCGCGCCTACAACATCGCTCGCTGGACGGACGCGGAGCGCGGCGGACACTTCGCCGCCATGGAACAGCCGGACCTGTTCGTCGAGGACGTTCGAGCTTGGGCCAGGGACGTCGCCGCCTGAAATGGCGCGCTACGATTTCACCTCCGACAATGTCGCCGGCGCCATGCCCGAGGTGCTCGAAGCCCTCGGGCGCTTCAACGCCGGCTTCGCGGCCAGCTACGGCGAGGATGAGGTCAGCGCCCGGGCCGGGGACCTGATCCGCCAACTGCTGGATGTCGACGCGCCGGTGTGGTTCGCCGCCAGCGGCACGGCGGCCAACGCCCTCACCCTGGCCGCGCTCGCCGCGCCGCACGAAGCGGTGATCGCCCACGAGCATTCCCACGTCGCCACCGACGAGACCGGCGCCCCGGCCTTTTTCGGCTCGGGCATGGGCATGATCGGTCTTCCAGGCGCGTCCGGACGGATCGATGAGTCGGCTCTGCGCGAGGCTCTCGATCGCCCCGAACATGCCCACGCCCAATCGGCCGGCGCCCTGTCGCTGACCCAGGCCACCGAGTACGGAGCCCTCTACAGCGAGGCTGCGCTGGCCGCCCTGATCGGCGCCGCCAAGGCCAAGGGCGTCAAGGTCCAACTCGACGGCGCGCGCCTGGCCAACGCCATCGCCACCGGTTTCGATTCACGGGCCATCAAGCGCCTGGGCGTCGATGTTCTGGTGATGGGGGGGACCAAGGCCGGCTCGACCCCCACCGAAGCCATCGTGCTCCTGGACAAGAGACTGGAGCACCGCTTCGGGGCGCGGCTGAAACACGGCGGACAATTGGTCTCCAAGGCCCGCTTCCTGGCCGCGCCGTGGATCGGCATGCTCGAAGGCGGCGCGTGGGCCGCGCGCGCCGGCCACGCCAACACCATGGCGACGCGGCTCGCGTCCGCCAGCCCCTTTCCCGTCGCCCACCCGGTCGAGGCCAACGGCGTCTTCCTGACCATGGACGAGACCGCCTACGGGCGCCTGCGAAAATCTGGCTGGTTCGTCTGGCGCGTCCTCGACGACAGCGTCCGCTTCATGTGCTCCTGGGCCACCACGCCTGAGGCGGTGGACGAACTGACCGCGACGCTGAAAGCGATCGTCTAGGCCGCCACGCTCGCCCGAGCGCCGATCATGCCTTCCAGCCGTCCGCGGATGATCGCCTCGGCTTCGGCGACGATGCGGTGGATCAGCTCCTGGCAGCTTGGCACATCGTGGATGAGGCCCTGAATCTGGCCGGCCGACCAGATGCC
>PMOM01000218.1 GCA_003161535.1 Caulobacteraceae bacterium
TAGGCCGAGCCGTCCGCCCACTGGTAGGCGCGCGGCAGGGGGCTGTCCGCCTCGTGTTCGCGGAAACGAAGGCGCGGCGCCGCGCCATGCTCAAGGCTCTCGGCGAGGCCCCGCAACAGGGGCTCGCAACGATCCCAGTCGTCGAGCGCGCTTTGCAGGGTGGGAGCGATGGCTACGGCTTCCGCGCACCAGGCCAGATCCCGCGACACCACCACCAGCCGCCCATCCCGCCCGGCCTTCAGGGAGGCGAGTTTCACCCCTGCGTCTTCCAGCTGTCGACATAGGCGGCGTTTTCCACCGCCGCGGCGCCGTCGCAGATGTCCAGAGGATCGCGGGCGTCGATCATCACGGCGTATTCGTCGGTGGCGGGCTTGGGCTGGACGAGCATGCTCTTCAGCGCCTTGGGGTGGGGCCCATGGGTGAAACCGCTCGGGTGAAAAGTAAGCATCCCGGCATCGATGTTGTCGCGGCTGAAAAAGTCGCCGGCGTGATAGAACAGCACCTCGTCGAAATCGTCGTTGTTGTGGAAGAACGGCACCTTGAGCGCGCCCGGATCGGTCTCGAAAGGCCTGGGCGTGAAGGTGCAGACCACGAAGCGGTCGGCGGCGAAGGTGGTGTGGACGGATGGCGGCAGGTGATAGCGGTGGCTGGCCACCGGCCGGATCGATTTCACATTGAGGCGCACGGGGGCGAGATCGCCGTGCCAGCCCACCGCATCCAGGGGGTTGTAGGGATAGGTGACGCGCGAGACGAGCCCGCGCTTCTTGATCTCGACGACCACTTCGCCCGGAGCGTTCTGGTGGGCGGTGAAGGCCTCGTCCATCACCGGGGTGTCGAGCATGGCCGGGTCGAACTGGGCGTGCGGGCCCAGGAGGCCGCGATCCGGCAGGGTGAAGTGGCCGCCCACGGCCTCAATCATCAGCACGGCCGCCGCGCCTTTTGGCGCCAGGCGCCACATGGTCCCGCGCGGCAGGTAGAGATAGTCGCCGGCCGTAAAGACGATCCGGCCATAGTCGCAGAAGAGGTCTCCCTCCCCCTCGTGCACGAACAGCAGCTGATCGCCGTCGGCGTTGCGCGCCAGGGCCGGCATGGCGCCGCCAAGCTTCCAGAAGCGGATCTCGACCTTGGCGTTGGCGAGGATCTTGGGCGCGTCCCACGGCGAAGGGGCCGCCTGGTTGAGGGCGGCCAGGTTGAAGGCGCGCGGCCGCAGCGGGCCTTCGAAGCTCGTCCAGCCGGTGGGTGGGCGCCGGTGGTGGAAGAAGGCGGCGGGGCCGAAGAAGCCCTCCTTGGAGACCTCGCGTTCATAGGTGCCCGCCGGCATGTCCGCGTGCGCCTGCCGCGAGTGCTTGCCCTGCGCGCCGGCGACTGGGATCCAGTTGCCCTTGGCCACTAGTCGGCCCTGGCCGGCAGAACGCCCCGGCGCACCTGGTCGGCCTCGATGGATTCGAACAGGGCGCGGAAATTGCCTTCCCCGAAGCCCTCGTTGCCTTTGCGCTGGATGATCTCGAAGAAGATCGGGCCGATCATGTTCTGGGTGAAGATCTGCAGCAGCAGGCCCTGGCCCTCGGTGGGCGCGCCGTCCACCAGGATGCGATCGGCGCGCAGGCGCTGCAGGCTCTCGCCGTGGCCGGGGACGCGGGCGTCGAGCTGTTCGTAATAGGTGTCGGGACTTTCCTGGAACTTCACCCCTCGCCCGCCCATGGTTTCCACGGCCTGGTAGATGTCGCCGGTCCCCAGCGCGATGTGCTGAATGCCCTCGCCGCGATAGTCCTTGAGGAACTCCTCGATCTGCGAGTGATCGTCCTGGCTCTCGTTGAGCGGAATGCGGATCTTGCCGCAGGGGCTGGTCATGGCCTTGGAGATCAGGCCGGTCTGGGCGCCTTCTATGTCGAAGTAGCGGATCTCCCGGAAGTTGAACACGCTCTCATAGAAGTGGGCCCAGCGGGCCATCTGGCCGCGGCGCACATTGTGGGTCAGGTGATCGAGGTAGGTCAGGCCGACGCCGGCGACCTTGCGCGGCGCGCCCTCGATGGCGACGAAATCGACGTCATAGATCGCCTGGGCGCCATAGCGATCGACCAGATACAGGTGCGTCCCGCCGATGCCCTCGATGGCCGGAATGTTGAGCTCCATGGGCCCGACCCGGCCGCTGACGGCCTTGGCGCCGCGCGCCACCGCCAAGCGCAGGGCCTTGGCCGCGTCCTTCACCCGAAAGGCCATGGCGTTGGCCGACGGTCCGTGTTCGGCGCGAAAGGCGGCGGGCTGGCCGGCCGGCTCCATGTTGAGAATGAAATTGATGTCACCCTGGGCGAACCGCAGCACGTTCTTGGAGCGGTGGCGCGAGATGGCGGCGAATCCCATCAACTCGAAGAGGGCCTTCAGGCGCTCGGGCTCGGGGGCGGTGAACTCGACAAACTCGAAGCCATCGGTGCCGAGGGGATTGTCGAACAGGTCGCTTCCCATCGCTTACTCCATCGATCCGCCCGCGACATCCGCCCGGGACGTGGGCCTGACCACAAGCTAAGGCCTGCGAGGCGCCTTTTCCATGCTCAAAGCGTTCGCTTGTGGAAGCGCCCGGCGCTCATGATCACCGCCAGGCGCTCGCCGGCCCCACCCAGCACCGTGATATCCTTCAGCGGATCGCCGTCGACCACCAGCAGATCGGCCCAGGCCCCCTCGCGCACGCAGCCGAGCCGGCCTTCCTCGCCGAGCAGCTCGGCGTTGACCGCGCAGGCGCTGCGCAGAATGTCGATGGCCGGAAGCACGCGCGAGCGCAGTTCGAACTCGCTGCTCTGGCGGGTGTGCAGGGCGCCCAGCAGGTCGGTGCCCAGCCCCATCTTTACGCCCTTACGCTTCATGATCTCGAGCCCCGAGAGGGCGTAGTCGGAAATCCGCCGCAGCTTTTCCATGCTCACGGGAGGCAGGCCCAGGGCCTCGCCCTCGTCGAGCAGGCCGAAAATGATGGCCATGGTCGGCACGGCATAGGCCCCGCTCTTGGCGACGAAGGCGGCNNTCGTCGATCATCGTCGCGTGCTCGATGGAACGCACGCCCAGGGCGACGGACCGGCGCACGGCCTCGGCGGGGTGGCAATGGGCCGCCACGTACTTTCCCGCCCGCGTCGCCTCGTCGACCGCCGCGCTGATCTCCTCGTCGGAATATTGGCAGCGGTCCAGGGGATCGGTGGGCGAGGCGACGCCGCCCGAGCCCATGATCTTGATGTGCGAAGCGCCGCGCCGCAGTTCCTCGCGCACCGCCTTGCGCACCGCGTCGACCCCGTCGGCGACCACTGCCAGGGCGTCGACATGACAGGCGCACAGGCACACATCCTCGTCGGCAAGCTCGGCATCGCCCGGGCGCATGTCACCGTGGCCGCCGGTCTGGCTGACCACCCGCCCGCCATAGAACAGGCGGGGGCCTTGCAGGAGCCCATCGCGCAGGGCCGAGGCCAGGCCGACATCGCCGCCGCCCACGTCGCGCAGGGTGGTGAATCCGCGGTCGAGGCTGGCGCGCAGGAACCGCGCCGCGTAGTGGGCCAGATACGTCCCCGGCGAACGCACCGAGCGCATCAGGTTCACGCTGGTGGCGTAGACGTGGACGTGGGCGTCGATCAGCCCGGGCATCAGGACCCGGCCGCCGCACTCCACCACTTCGGTCTCGCCCTTCGCGGCGAGCGGCTTATCGGAGATTTCGCGCACAAGGCCATCGGAGACAAGAACATCGCAGCCCTCGCGCGGCGACGCCGATCCGCCGTCGAAAATCCGCGCGTCGCGGAAGATCACCTTGCTCATCATCGCTCCTCAGGAGGCCCCGCGCCCATGACCCCTCTCCCTATGGGAGAAGGTCAAGAAGAACCAGCCACGCGCCAATCTGTCACCGCCGCCGCCTTTGCGGAAGCGCGTCGGCGCTGATAGCAACGCATCCGACCACGGGAAAGCGCCATGCTGCGAGGCCTCTATGAATGGGTGATGAGGCTGTCGGCGTCCCGCCACGCCGGCTTCGCCCTGGCCGCCATCGCCTTCGCGGAAAGCTCGTTCTTCCCCGTCCCTCCGGATGTCCTGTTGGCCCCCATGGTGCTGGCGAGGCCCGATCGGACCTGGCGCTGCGCGGCGATCTGCGCCGTCAGTTCGATCATCGGCGGCATGGCGGGCTACGCCATCGGCTACAATCTGGCCCCGGTCGGCCGCTGGATCCTGGCGATCATGGGCCATGCGGGAAGCGAGGCGCATCTTCGGGCGGGATTCGCCCGCTGGGGCGTCGGCGTGATCCTGCTGCAGGGCCTGCTGCCGATCCCCTACAAGCTTTTGACCATCGCCACCGGCTTGATGCACTTTCCGCTTTGGAAGTTCGTCGCCGCCTCCACCGTGACCCGCAGCGCGCGCTTTTTCGGAGTGGCCGCCCTGCTCAAGCGCTACGGCCCGGCTCTGCTGCCGGTGATCGAGCGTCGCCTCGTCCTGGCCGCCACCGTCGTCGTTATCGCGGCGGTGCTGGTGGTCCTGGCGGTGCGGCTCGCGCCCTGAGGCGGCTCGCAAATCTATCTTGAGATGATCGCGCTTGAGAGATCGATGACGCACATCGAGCCGTAAATCCTGTGCCGGCCGCACGCGACACCCCCGAACCGAAACACCGAATCGAACAGATCCGAACGGTGCGCCCGGTCGGGCACGCCCTCGTCAACGATCCATTGGCGGACGACCGCGTCAGCGGTGTTCTGTCCAAATGAGATCTCCTCGGCCACGACGGAGGAGAAGACGCCGGCTTCCTGCACCCGGTCTCTCACCATCGAACCGTCCGAGCCGGTATGGCCGATCAGGCCGGGTGGACCCTGGTCGGCTGCGTGGCGGGCGGCGGCGCGGGCAAGCCTGGCGTTGGCGGTCAAGGGCGCCCGGGGCGACTGCCGCTCCAGGAACTCGATCGCCTCCTCGCTGGCGCGCGTGCGCTGGCTGACTTCCATGCTTCTGGCGTAGTCGGCCGGATGGGTTCGGGCGAAATTGATCACCGCCAACACCGCCCGCGTGGCGTCACCGCCCAGACCCTGGTTTCGCGGGGCCCGGCCGTAGGCGATCTCGCGGCTCGGCGTCCAGCGGCGGCTGATCGCGTGGCTCCTCGTCCGGCGGCGGCCCATCCCGTGGCTCCCTGTCCAGCGGCGGCTGATCTTGCGGCGCTTCGCGGAGCGGCAGCTGGGCGAGGCGCCCCTCGGGTCGCGAAAATAGCTTCGCACAGCGAGGGGGTTGGAGGCTCTGTCGGGGTTGGCGGCATCGCTGCGCTCTCCGCCGGCCGAAACGTCCGTCACGGCGCGCGCCGTGCTGGCGTCGCGCCATGCGCCTGCCTGAGCGGTCTGCGACAAGCCGGCGCCCAGCCATACCGCCAGCGCCACGAGGGCGGCGATCTTGCGGGTGAAGCGGATGCTCGGCGAGGGTGGCATTGGCGGATGCCGCCGATATAACACCTCCGATGACCGATCTCGCCATCTTCTATGAGCACGAAAGCTGGTTCGAGCCGCTGTTCGCGGTGCTGGAGCGGCGCGGCGTCGACTACGCGGCCATCCTGGCGCGCGACCACATTTTCGATCCGGCCGAGCCCAAGGCGCCCGCGCCGGTCATCTTCAACCGCATCGCCATGTCTTCCTTCACCCGCGACGCCGAGCATCCGATCTTCTACGCCCAGGCCCTGTTCGAGCATTGGCAGTCCGCTGGGGCGCGGGTGCTCAACGGGGCCGCCGCCCTGGCCATCGACGCTTCCAAGGCGCGGCAGCTCTCCCTGATCTCGGCGCTGGGACTGCACACGCCAAGAACCCGCGTGGTCCATCGCCGCGCCGATGCGCCGCGCGCGGCGGCCGATCTGCGCTTTCCGGTGGTGGTCAAGGCCGACATTGGCGGCGCCGGCTCGGGCATCGCGCGCTTCGACAGTTCGGCCGACCTGGCGGTGGCGGCGGAAGCAGGCGAGACGCCCATGGGCGTCAACGGCGTGGCCCTGGTCCAGGAATACATCCCCCGCCGGGGCGGCAAGATCACCCGCGTCGAGACCCTGGCCGGCCGCTTTCTCTACGCCATCGACATCGCCAGCGACGGCGACACCTTCGATCTTTGCCCGGCGGACGCCTGCGCCATCGACCGGCCGCCCATCTCGATGACCGCCGCCCGGCCGCCCGCCGAGCTGATCGCGGCGGCCGAGACCATCGCCCGCGCCGCCCACCTCGACGTCGGCGGCATCGAATATCTCATCGACGA
>PMOM01000203.1:0-5692 GCA_003161535.1 Caulobacteraceae bacterium
CCGGGCCTCAAGGTCGGTCAGGCTCAGGACGCGGGCGCCCGCACCGGGGTCACCGTGCTGCTCCCCGACGCCGCGGCGGTGTGCGCCGTGGACGCCCGCGGCGGGGCGCCTGGAACGCGCGAGACCGACGCCCTGGCGGCCGACACCCTGGTCGAGACGGCGGACGCCGTGGTTCTCGCCGGGGGCTCGGTCTATGGCCTGGCCGCCGCCGACGGAGTCGCCGCGTGGCTGGGCGCGCGGGGCAGGGGCTTCGCCATAACCCCGACGCTGGGCGTGCCGCGCTCGCCGGTGGTGCCGGCCTCCATTCTCTACGATCTGGCCAACGGCGGGGACAAGGCCTGGGGCCTCATGCCGCCTTACCGGGATCTGGGCATCGCGGCGGTGGAAGCGGCGGCGTCGCGCTTCGCCCTGGGAACGGCGGGCGCGGGGACGGGCGCGCGGGCCGGTCAGCTCAAGGGCGGCGTCGGCTCGGCCTCGGTGGTCACCGCCGATGGGTTCACCGTGGGCGCGCTGGCGGCGGTCAACAGCTTCGGCTCGGCGGTGGCGCCGGGCGGCCTGGCGCTATGGGCCGCGCCCTATGAAATCGGCGACGAGTTCGGCGGCGTGGCGCTGGGGGAGATGCGCGCCGCGCCCGACGACTGGGGTCCCGCCAAGCGCGATCCGAAGGTCGGCGCCAACACCACCATCGCCTGCGTCGCCACCGACGCCATCCTCACCCCGGCCCAGGCGCGGCGGGTGGCGATCATGGCCCAGGACGGCCTGGCCCGCGCCATCCGCCCGGCCCACGCGCCCTTCGACGGCGACGTGGTTTTCGCGCTGTCGACGGGGCGGCGCCCCTTGTCCGACCCGGTGGATTTCACCCTCACCCGTCTGGGGGCCCTGGCCGCCGATTGCCTGGCCAGAGCCATCGCGCGCGGCGTCTACGAGGCCACCGCCTGGCCCGGAAGTGATGTCCGCTGCTGGCGGGACGAGGCGGGCTGAACCGCCGCCCGGCGATAGTCGTTTCTCACCCGGTTCGAGTCCGCCAATAGACTCGGAAGAGTCCAAATGACCTCAGCTTGACTCTATGGGAGTCCGGATTAGAACAAAAAGAGAACAAATGGAGTCCATCAAATGTCTCGCGAGGCGCGCCTTTTGGCGGTGCGGGCGAAGGTCGCCGCCGTGGCCGGCGGCCCGCTTGGCGCCGGCGTCCTTGCCTTTGGCGATGCGCGGATAGACCGGTGTCTTCCGGGCGGCGGCCTGCCATTGGGTCGCTGGCACGAGGCGGCGGGGGAGGGGCTGGATATCGAGACGGCGGCGGCGGCCAGCGCCTTCGTCGCCGCCCTGGCCGGCCCCCTAGCTCGCCGCGGCGCCGTGGTTTGGGTGATGCGCCGCGATGATCTTTATGCGCCGGGGCTCGCGGACTTGAGCTTCCCGGCCGAACGCCTGATCCAGGTACATGTTCGCGATGAGGCCCAGGCTCTGGCCGCCGTGGAAGACGCCCTGGGAACCGCCGGCGTCGCAGCCGCCATCGGCGAGGCGCAAGACATCGATCTGACCGGCGGACGCCGTCTCCAGCTGGCCTGTGAACGCTATGGCGCCACCGGCTTTGTCATTCGCCGCCGCCCTTTCGGCGGACAGGCGAAGCGAGCGGCCTCTGGCTCCGCGGCGGCCACCCGCTGGATGATCGCGCCCGCGTCCAGCGAACCGGGACAAGGCGAACCGGGCCTGGGGCTTCCGCGCTGGCGCGTGGACTTGCAGCGCTGCCGGGGCGGGTGGCCAGGGCGCTGGATCGTGGAGAAGAATGATGGACCGTATCCTTTACGTGTGGTCGCCGACCTGGGCGATCGCCAACTGGAAACGCCGCAATCCCTCCGCCTGGCGGGATGACGCCTTTGCCCTGGTCGCCGCCGAGCGTGGCGTACGCCGGCTGGCGGCGGTGGACGCTCGGGCGACCGCGCTTGGCCTGTTCCGCGGCCAAAAAGCCGCCGACGCCGCCGCCCTGGCGCCGGGTCTGGTCACCGCCGAGGCGGAGCCGGAGGCCGATCTCGCCGCGCTGAAGCTCTTAAGCGACTGGTGCGCCAGGTTTTCTCCCGCTGTGGCCATGGACCCGCCGGATGGGCTGTTCCTGGACATCACTGGCGTCGCCCATCTGTGGGGCGGCGAAAGAAACATGGCGGAAGATTTGCTCGCCCGCCTGGCGGCCGGCGGCATCCCGATGCGCGCCGCGGTGGCCAGCTCGCCCGGCGCTGCCTGGGCGCTCGCGCGCTTTGGGACCGGCCAGATGATCATTCCGCCCGGCGAGGAAGCGGCGAGCCTCGCCCCCCTGCCGGTTGACGCCCTAAGGCTGGCGACACAGACCGCCGCCCAGATCGCCCGGCTTGGCCTCGCCACCATCGGACATCTGGCGCAACTGCCCCGCGCGTCGATCACCCGGCGCTTCGGAGAGGACGTCGTTGGGCGCCTGGATCAGGCCCTGGGCCGGGCGCCAGAGGCTCTGGTCTTTCGCCGCCCGCCCACGCCGTGGTTCGCCCGTCTGGCCTTCGCCGAGCCGATCAGTTCAGCCGAGGATCTCGCCCGCGTGACGGTGGATATCGCCGCCCTCATGGGCGCGCGCCTGGAGGCGCAAGGCCGAGGGGCCCGGCGCTTCGAGCTTTGCTTTCACCGTCTTGACGGCCAGGTCCAGCGCCTGGCCATCGGTCTGGCGCTGCCCGGTCGCGATCCCCAGTCGATTGCACGCCTGTTCATTCCCCAACTGGAAAGGGTGGATCCGGGCTTCGGGATCGAGGTCGTCACGCTCACGGCGCAAGGCGTGGAGCGGCTCTCTCGGCGTCAACGGCGTCTGGATGAAGTCCGCGAAGCCGCGCCGGAGGAGGGTGTCGCCCCCCTGGTTGACCGCCTGACCAATCGCCTGGGCGAGGCGGCTGTCTGGCGCGCCGAAGCGTGGCCCAGCCATGTTCCCGAACGGGCGGTGGCCCGTCGCCCGCCGCTGTCGCCATTGGCCGGCGTCGGCTGGAATCCCGAGCGTCCTCGCCCCCTGCGCCTGTTCCGTCGTCCCGAAGCCATCGAGGTGGTCGCCCCCGTGCCCGATGATCCGCCGATCTTCTTTCGCTGGCGTGGCGCGGCCCACCGCGTACGCTTCGCCGAGGGACCCGAACGTCTGGCCCAGGAATGGTGGCGCCGCCCTTTCGAGGACGCCGATCCCGCCAGGGTGCGCGATTACTACCGGGTCGAGGATGAAGCCGGGATGCGCTTCTGGCTCTTCCGCGTCGGCCTCTACACCGCCGAAACCTCCGCCAAATGGTGGCTGCATGGCCTGTTTGGATGACCTACGCCGAACTGCAGACCACCACCAATTACAGCTTTCTGCGCGGGGCGTCGCATCCGGCCGAGCTGGTTTTGGGAGCCAAGACGCTGGGCCTGGCGGCCATCGGCGTCGCTGACCGCAACACCCTGGCCGGGGTGGTGCGCGCCTGGTCGCAGGGAAAAGCGATCAGCCAGCGGGTGGTTTGCGGTTGTCGTCTCGACTTCGCCGACGAGACCCCCAGCGTGCTTTGCTATCCCACCGACCGGGAGGCGTGGGGACGTCTGACCCGCCTGCTCACCGTGGGCCAGCGGCGCGCCGAAAAGGGCCAATGCCACCTGACCGCCGCCGATCTTCTGACCCATGGGGACGGCCAGCTCATTTTGATCGTGCCGCCACCGCGGCTGGACGAGGTTTTCGAAGCGGCATTGAGGCGATTGGCGGGGGATTTCGCGGGCCGCGCGTGGCTGATCGCCTCGCGGCCCTACGGCGCGCGAGACCTGAAACGACTGGCCCGCCTGGACGCCATGGCCCGGGCGGCCGGCGCCCCGATGATCGCCAGCAATGACGTCCTCTATCATGGTCCGGAACGCCGGCCTTTGCAGGACGTGCTCACCTGCATTCGCGAGAAATGCTCCATTACCGAGGCCGGCCTGCGCCTTGAGGCCAATGCCGAGCGGCATCTCAAATCTCCCGCCGAGATGGCGCGCCTGTTTGCCAAATGGCCCGAAGCGATCGCTCAGACCGTCGAAGCGGCGGCGCGCATCGGCTTCGACCTTGGCCAACTGAAATATGAATACCCTGACGAGCCCGTGCCGCCGGGCAAGACCGCCATCGCTCACCTCGTCGATCTGGCCTGGGCCGGGGCGGATTGGCGTTATCCGGCAGGCGTGCCGGAAAAGGTGAAAGTCACCCTTCGGCACGAACTCGCCTTGATCGAAGAGCTTGAGTACCCGAACTATTTCCTCACCGTGCACGATATCGTCCGCTGGGCGCGCGACCAGGGCATCCTGTGCCAGGGGCGCGGTTCGGCGGCCAACTCGGTGGTCTGTTTCTGCCTTGGCGTCACGGCGGTCGATCCCACGCAACCAGACCACGATCTCCTCTTCGCCCGTTTCATCTCCAAGGAGCGCGACGAGCCCCCCGACATCGATGTCGATTTCGAACATGAGCGGCGGGAACTGGTCATGCAGTACGTCTACGGGCGCTATGGCCGCGAGCGAGCGGCGATCTGCGCCACCGTCATCCACTACCGCCCGCGCAGCGCCATCCGCGATGTGGGCAAGGCCTTGGGGCTGACCGAGGACGTCACCGCGGCCTTGGCCGGTACGGTGTGGGGCGGCTGGGGCGACGGCCTGCCCGCTGAACATATTCGCCAAGCCGGGCTGGATCCCGATAGCCCCGACATCCGTCGGGCGACGGCGCTGGCCACCGAGCTTCTGGGCTTTCCGCGCCACCTGTCGCAGCACGTCGGCGGCTTCGTGCTCACCCAGCGGCGGCTTGATGAGACCGTTCCCATCGGCAACGCCGCCATGAAGGACCGCACCTTCATCGAGTGGGACAAGGACGATATCGACGCCCTGGGTCTGATGAAGGTCGACGTGCTGGCGCTGGGCATGCTCACCGCCATCAAGAAAGCCATGGATGTTTTGGGGATCGCCGACATGGCCGATATCCCGAGGGAAGACGAGTGCGTCTACACCATGCTTTCAAGGGCCGATTCCGTGGGCGTGTTCCAGGTCGAGAGCCGCGCCCAGATGTCCATGCTGCCCAGGCTGAAGCCCAGCAAGTTCTACGATCTGGTCATCGAAGTGGCGATCGTGCGTCCCGGTCCCATCCAGGGCGACATGGTGCACCCTTATCTGCGTCGGCGCGAAGGCAGTGAGGCGGTGAGCTTTCCCGCTCCCGCCCCGGAACATGGCCCCGCCGACGAACTGAAAAATGTGCTCGGCAAGACCCTGGGCGTACCGCTCTTCCAGGAACAGGCCATGCGGCTGGCCATCGAAGCGGCTAAGTTCACGCCCGAGGAGGCCAATGGTCTTCGCCGGGCCATGGCCACCTTCAGGCACTATGGCGACGTGGGCGTCTATGGCGCCAAGTTCGTGCAGGGCATGACCGCGCGCGGATATGATCCTCAGTTCGCCCAACGTTGCTTTCGCCAGATCGAGGGTTTCGGCTCCTATGGTTTTCCCGAGAGCCACGCGGTGAGCTTCGCCAAGCTGGTCTACGTTTCGGCGTGGATCAAATGTCACCATCCCGACGTGTTCTGCGCCGCCATGCTCAACAGCCAGCCGATGGGCTTCTACCAGCCCGCTCAACTCATCCGCGACGCGCGCGAACATGGGGTCGTTGTGAGAGCGGCGGACATCCTGCTCAGCGACTGGGACTGCACGCTGGAGGCAGGGGAGG
>PMOM01000203.1:5742-6620 GCA_003161535.1 Caulobacteraceae bacterium
GAGCCTGGAGTTGCTCGCCGAGGCCGACGCCCTGCGCTCGCTGGAGTTGGACCGGCGGGCGGGGTTATGGGCGGTGAAGGGTCTGGCTCCGGAGATCAAGGTTCAAACCCAAGCGCCCCTTTTGGCCCTCATGGGCCCCCCCGCGGAAGGCGGCGTCATGCTGCCGCGCATGGCGCTTTCGGCCCATGTCGCCGAGGATTATCGCACCACCAGTCTCTCGCTGAAGGCGCATCCCTGCCGCTTCTTCCGGCCGCTTCTTCAAGGCCTGGGCGCGGTCACGGCTGAGAAACTGCGGACCTTGCGGGACGGCGCTCGGGTGACCGTCGGCGGTTTGGTGCTCGTTCGCCAGCGCCCAGGCACCGCCAAGGGCGTGGTCTTCATCACCCTGGAAGACGAGACCGGATCGGCCAATGCGGTGGTCTGGCGCGATGTCTTCGCGGCCAATCGCCGGGCGGTGATGGGTTCAGCCTTCCTTGTCGTTCACGGCCGCTTGCAGCGCGCCGGCCAGGTCACCCATGTGGTCGCCGAACGCTTCACGGACCTGAGCGGACGGCTGGCGCGGATGACGCAGGCCGAAGCAGCGCCGCCCCGCGCGTCGCGCACCCCTTCACTGGCGCGCAGCCGGGATTTCCATTGAATAGCGCCGCCCGCGAAATCAAGCCCCGGCGAAGCGCTTGCCCTCGGCGGCCAGGGTCTCCAGGAGGGGCGCGGGCTTGTAGGTATCGCCCATCTGGCCCTGATACTCGCGCATCTTCCCCAGCACCTTGGCCAGCCCGACCTGATCGCCCCAGAACATCGGGCCGCCACGATAGACTGGCCAGCCGTAGCCGTTTTCCCAGATCACATCGATGTCGGAGGCGCGCACGGCCTTGCCTTCC
>PMOM01000130.1:0-1418 GCA_003161535.1 Caulobacteraceae bacterium
CGACACGCGGATTTTCAGTCCGCTGCTCTACCAACTGAGCTACCCAGGCCCAGGCTTGGGAGGGCGGTCTATAGGCAAGGCCCCCAACCTTGTCCAGGAGCCGCCGGCGAGGCGCGCGTCAATCGTCGTCCGGGTCGGGCGAGGCGTCGGGCGAAGCGGCCTCATCGTCATCGGCGGCGGCGGGAATCGCGTAGCGGCCGACCAGCCAGCGGTGCAGATCAAGATCGGCGCAGTGGCGCGAACAGAACGGCCGGTAGCGGATATCCTGGGCTTTGCCGCATAGCGGGCAGGCCGGCGAGGTCATCGCCGCGCCACCTCGAACTCGCCGCGCTCGCGGCCCGGCTCGCCCAGCACGCTGAGGCGGGCGCCCAGTCGCGCTGTCAGGGCGCCCAGCGCCGGGGCCGCCGCCTTCGCCACCTCGATCGACGCCACGGCCTCGAACCGCCCGCCTCCATCGGCCGCCGCCTCGCGCTCCAGGGCGCGGACCAGCGCCAGCGCCTGGGTTAGGATGCTGGGCGTCCCGGTCTCGTCGGTGAGGATGTCCAGGGCCGGTCGGGCGCGGCGCGGAATGGTCAGCTCCAGGACGCCAAACCGGCTGATCCCCCCGAACGCGACGCCGGGATTGTCCGGACCAAAGGCGGCCCGGGCGGCGCCCAGCAGAGCGGGCGTATCGTGCCCACGGCCGACCAGATCGATGACCACCAGACCGCCCAGGCCCTTCAGTCTCAGCACCCGCGCGGCCACGCCCAGGGCGGCGAAATTGGCGGCGCGCGCCGCCCGCTTGGCCTCGGCGCCCGGCCTGCCGCCCAGGTCCACGTCCACCGCGGTCAGCGCCCGCGTCGCCTCGACCGCCAGCGAGCCGCCGCCGGGCAATGGAAAGACCGTCTGCAGCGCTTCGTCCCGCGCGCCATCGGCCATCGAGCGCGCCACCGGGCCGGTGCGCATCTCGCCGGCGGGGTCGAAGCGGCGAAGCTGCTCTTCCAGGCTTGGCCCGGGCGCCAGCAGCCGCGGCGCCCCCTCGGCCGGACCGATCAGCCGCGCCGACGCCCCCTTGTCCCGGCGCGCCTCGGCGCGGATCTCCACTTCCACCGCCTGGCCCTCGACCAGCCGTCCCACCTCGCTGGTGAGATTGAGCACGCCGTCGGGTCCCTCGCCCAGATCGAGAAAGGCCAGGGCGCTGGCGCGTTCAAGCCGGCGGACGCGCGCCACCACCCGCGCTCCCAGGGCCTGCGCCGCCACGTCGCCGTCACGGGCGATGAGCAGGCGTTCGGGTCGTCCATCCAGAGTCACCACGCCGCGCGTCTCGCCGGCGCCGGCGTCCAGATACAGTCGCCTTTCGCTCACGGCGGCACATAACCAAGGCCGCCCAGCAATCCCATGGTCTCATAGAGCGGCAGGCCGACCACGCCGGAGTATGA
>PMOM01000130.1:1432-2820 GCA_003161535.1 Caulobacteraceae bacterium
ACCGCCGTGAAGACGCGGTGGCCACGTCCGGAGATCAGGCCAAGCATGCTCGCCGCTTCCGCCTGGGTTCTCGGCTTGCCCAGCATCCGCCGACCGACCGCGACCACGGTGTCGGCGGCCAGGACAAAGGCCCCCGGACTGCGCGCCGCGGCGTCGCGGGCCTTGGCCATCGCCAGGCGTCGGGCGACCAGACGCGGTGTCTCTCCCTTGAGGGTGATTTCATCGATGTCGCAGGGATCGACCCTCGCCGGCTTGCGGCCCGCCTGAGTGAGCAGGTCGAGCCGACGCGGGCTGGCGCTGGCCAGGATGAGTGGGGCGCGGAGGGCGGGAAGCGTTGTCACAATCGCTCCATAGCGCCGTTGGCGATCGTTGTCTTCGTCCGGCCCACGGCGCTGGGCGGAACGCAAAGCCGTCCGCGAGGGTTTGACTCCTTACCTCGCGACGTCAAGGAACACGCCATGGCCGCCGATCTCGACTTGGACGCCGACGCTCAGGACCAGGCGGAGGTCTTCGACGAGACCAACATCACCCGCGACGGCGACGACATCGCCCATCCGGACATGGCGCGCGACGTCTATGATGTCACCGCCGCCGACGGCGACGCCGACGACGGGGACGAGGACGACGTCGATGACTTCGATCCCGACGCGGTGGACGAAGCCGAACTGGAAATGATGCTGGAGAGCGATGACGGGGTCGACGGGCCGCGCTCCCCAGAGCCCGACGACGCCGACCGGGTATCGCTGGATGACGCCACCACGGCGGACTACGAGCAGGTCACCGGCGAGGGCGACGGCGGCGCGGACCGGCCGGCTTCCGCGGGGCGTCGAGCGAGCATCGAACGGCGCCTCGACGAGGACCTTGAAGAGAGCTTCCCGGCCAGCGACCCGACGTCGATCAATCCGGGCGCGGACTGAGGATTTCCCGCGTCCTCGCCGTCCAGGGCGGCCGGAGCCGCAACCACGCACCGCTCACCAAAGCCGCTTGAATCTCCGCGCGCGGCCTCTAGGGTGCCCGCCGATTGGAACAACTGTTCGAGAGGCGAATCGCTTCTCTTGAGGAGCCCTGCCCATGAGCAAGCGTTTCGAAGGCACGCGCGATTACATCGCCACCGACGACCTGAAGGTCGCCGTCAACGCGGCGATCGCCCTGGAGCGGCCTCTGCTCATCAAGGGGGAGCCTGGCACCGGCAAGACGGTGCTGGCCTATGAGATCGCCAAGGCTTTGGATGCGCCGCTGATCACCTGGCATATCAAATCGACCACCAAGGCCATGCAGGGTCTCTACGAATACGAAGCGGTCACCCGCCTGCGCGACAGCCAGCTTGGCGACGAGCGGGTCAAGGACGTCTCCAACTACATCAAGCACGGCAAGCTGTGGGACGCCTT
>PMOM01000130.1:2931-3104 GCA_003161535.1 Caulobacteraceae bacterium
TCGAACAACGAGAAGGAACTGCCCGACGCCTTCCTTCGCCGCTGCTTTTTTCACTACATCCGCTTCCCCGAGGAAGACACCATGCGCGCCATCATCGACGTGCACTTTCCGGGCATCAAACAGAAGCTGGTCGCCGAGGCGCTGCGCATCTTCTACGACATGCGCAAGGTTCC
>PMOM01000296.1 GCA_003161535.1 Caulobacteraceae bacterium
AAGCGCTTCGGCGGCGCCGACGCCGCCGCGCTTCTATGGGATCGGATCGAGGCCCTTCGCGCATCGGTAGGGCAGGGGCTCCGAAGGTAGTTCGCGATTTGTTCTTGCTCCAAACCTCGCCCCATGCGCACAGTGGGACCTTAGGCAAGGAGGCGATCGATGGCGGCGCGGGTGGTCTCGGTGGCCTTCGAGGGCGTCGAGGCGCGGCGCGTGGACGTCGAGGTGCAGAAGGTCGGCGGCCTGTCGGCCTTCGTGGTCGTCGGCCTCGCCGACAAGGCGGTGGGCGAAGCGCGCGAGCGGGTGCGCGCCGCCTTCGCGGGCCTGGGTCTGGCGCTTCCCCCCGGCCGCGTGGTCGCCAACCTCGCCCCGGCGGACCTGCCCAAGGAAGGCAATCACTACGACCTGCCCATCGCCCTGGCCCTGATGGCGGTGATGGGCATCATTCCGCAGGACGCGCTCGACGGCTGGGCGGCCATCGGCGAACTCAATCTAAACGGCGAGATCGCCCCGGTGGCCGGGGCGCTGCCAGCCGCCATGGCCGCCGGCGCCCTGGGTCTGGGCCTGATCTGCCCCGAGGCTTGCGGGCCTGAGGCGGCCTGGGCCGGCGAGACCGCCATCCTGGCCCCGCGTTCGCTGATCGCGCTGGTCAACCACTTCCGCGGCAGCCAGATCTTAAGCGCCCCCAAGCCCGGTCCGATGATCGATCCGGCCGCCGGACCGGATCTGCGCGACGTCAAGGGTCAGGAGAACGCCAAGCGCGCCCTGGAGATCGCCGCCGCCGGCGGCCACAACCTCCTGTTCGTCGGGCCGCCCGGATCGGGCAAGTCGATGCTGGCGCAGCGCCTGGCCGGCATCCTGCCGCCGCTCACCGCCGCGGAGCTCTTGGAAACCTCCCTGGTGCATTCCCTGGCCGGCCTGATCGCCAAGGGGGCGCTGACCCGCGCCCGGCCGTTTCGCGCGCCCCATCACTCGGCCAGCATGGCGGCGCTGACCGGCGGCGGCCTGAAGGTCAGGCCCGGCGAAGTCTCCCTGGCGCACAACGGCGTCCTCTTCCTCGATGAGCTTCCGGAATTCAGCGCCCAGGCCCTCGACAGCCTGCGCCAGCCCCTGGAAAGCGCCGAGGTCACCGTCGCCCGCGCCAACGCCCACGTCCGCTATCCGGCCCGTGTGCAGCTGGTGGCGGCGATGAACCCCTGCCGGTGCGGGGCTGGCGGCCTGGGGCGGGGCGCCTGCGGCAAGGCCCCGCGCTGCCAGCAAAACTACCAGGGCCGCGTCTCCGGCCCGCTGATGGACCGCATCGATCTGGTGGTGGAGGTGCCCCCGGTCACCGCCGCCGATCTCACCCTGCCGTCGCCGGCCGAGGGCAGCGCCGAGGTCGCCGCCCGCGTCGCCGCCGCCCGCCAGATTCAGGCGTCGCGCGCCGTCGACGGCTCGCAAATGGCCGGCGCCAGTCCCCTCAACGCCCGCGCCGAGGGCGCCTGGCTGGAATCCATCGTCTCGCTGGATGCTCCGGCCAAGGCCCTTCTGGCCCGCGCCGCCGAGGCGGGCTCCCTCACCGCGAGGGGCTGGAGCCGCACCCTTCGCCTCGCCCGCACCATCGCCGATCTGGAGGGCGCCCCCGCCGTCCGCCGGGTGCACGTGGCCGAAGCCCTGATCTACCGAAAGATCGGTCCGGGCGCCGAGGGCGTCGCCGCGCCCATGGCCGGCGTCTACGCGTTCTGATCGCCCAGCCGTAAATTAATGCAGCACGATAAACCCATACCGGCGGAACACCGCCGAGCCCCAAGGGCCGCGCAGGAACTTCAGGAAGGCCGCGGCCTGCGGGTCCTTCGAAGTCGCCACCAAGGCAGCCGGATAGACGATCGGTGGATGGCTTGCGTCTGGAAAGAGGCCGACAATCCGCACCTTCGGCTCGATCTTGGCGTCGGTGTCATAAACGATGCCGAGCGGGGTCTCGCCACGGGCGACGAATAGCAGCGCGGCCCGCACGTTCTCCGCCTCGGCGAGCTTGGCCTGGACACTGTCCCACACGCCCAGGGCCGTCAGGGAGGCCCTGGCGTACTTGCCCGCCGGCACACCCGGACCGGCGATGGCGAGCCGCCCCTCGCCGAGAGCCTTCGCCAAGGCCATGCCTTTTCCCATGCGCAGGCGGACCTTGGAATCCGCGGGCGCGATCAGGGCCAAATGATTGGAGAAGAGGTCGCGCCGTGAGGCCGGCGCTACGAGGCCGCGCTTCTGGACATAATCCATCCAGTCAGAGTCCGCCGAGACGAACACATCGGCGGGCGCGCCGCGTTCGATCTGGTGCGCTATGGCCGACGATGCGCCGTAGGAGAACACGACCGGTCGCCCGGTCGCCCTGGTGAAGGCCGCGCCCGTATCATCCAATGCGTTCTTCAGCGACGCCGCCGCGAACACCACGATCGGCGGCCTCTGCCGCGCCGCGAGACCCGTTGACGCCGCAAGGAGGACGCTCGCCAGAGCGCCCGGGAACACAAAGCGTCGAAGGATCATGGTTCACTCCAATGCGAGGAGCGCGGGCGAGCATCCAGGGGCTTTAGCCGCCGGCGCGCGGACGATCGCATCCTATGCCAGCGCTTGGCGTTTGGCGAAGGCGGCGGCATACCGGTCTCGATCCATCCGCCGGCGCGATTCGCGTGCGCGCCCTAAGGGGCTCTCTCGAAGGTGACGACGCCAACCGACGCCGATCCGGGGCCGAGCGGCCCGCCGCCCAAGCCGCGCAGTTTCCGCGCCGCCCTGGCGGTGTTCGGCGAGCGGCCGGTCGCCGTCATGCTGGGCCTGGGCTTCGCCGCCGGCCTGCCCAATTTCCTGGTCTTCGACACCATGTCGGCCTGGCTGCGGGCGGCGGGCCTTTCCCTGGCGGTGATCTCGCTCTTCAGCCTGGCGACCCTGCCCTATTCCTTCAAGTTCCTCTGGGCGCCGCTGGTCGACCGGACCTCCATCCCGTTCCTCACCCGGCGCCTCGGCCACCGGCGCTCGTGGATGGTCGCCGCCCAGCTCATGATCATCGTCGGCCTGCTGGCCATCTCGGCGGGCGACCCGGCCCGGCGCCTTGGGGTGCTGGCCGTCTTCGCGGTGTTCACGGGCCTGGCCTCGGCGACCCAGGACATCGTCATCGACGCCTGGCGCATCGAGGCGGTGGATTCCTCGCGCCAGGGGGCCATGGCGGCGACCTATCAGTGGGGCTATCGGGTGGCGAGCATCGTCGCCGGGGCCGCGCCCCTGCTGCTGGCCGACCGCGTCGGCTGGAGCGCCGCCTATGAGGTCATGGCCGCCGTCATGGCCCTGGGCCTGGTCGCCGTCCTCCTGGCGCCGGCCGAAGGCGAACACATCATCCGGCCGATCTCCACCGACGGCGTCGCCGCCGCGCCCGCCTGGGAATTTTTCGAATGGGCGCTGCGTCTGGCGGTCATGGTGCTGGGCGCGCTTCTGCTGGGCTCGGGCCTGGGGGCCAAGGCCGATCTTCTGTCCGGGGCCTTGCGCGCCCTCGGCGCGGGCCCGGCGGGCGAGGCCCTGCAAACCGCCTGGACGGCGAAACCCTGGGGCGTGTGGCTGCAGCTCGTCTCCGTGCTGGCGGGATTCTCCGTCATCGCCCTGGCCGCCATGCCCATCCCCCGCCTGCGCACCCGGCCGGGCGTCTTCCTGTTCCACGCCCTGGGCGACCCCCTGGCCGATTTCTTCCGCCGCTTCGGCAAGCGCGCCGCCCTGATCCTGGCCCTGATCTGCCTCTACCGCCTGTCGGATTTCGTCCTCAACATCATGAACGCCTTCTACCAGGACCTGGGATTCACCCTCACCCAGATCGCCGAGGTGCGCAAAGTGTTCGGCGTCGGCGCCTCGCTGCTGGGCGTGTTCATCGGCGGGGTCTCCATCGCCCGCATGGGCGTCATGCGCTCCCTGGTCATCGGCGCGGTCGCCCTGCCGGTCACCAACACCATCTTCGGCTGGCTGGCCCTGCAGGGCCCCAGCGTCCCGGCCCTGCTCACCGCCATCGGCATCGACAACGCGGTCTCGGCCTACGCCGGCACCTGCCTGATCGCCTATATGTCGAGCCTGACGGGGGTGGGCTTCACCGCCACGCAATACGCCCTGTTCTCGTCGCTCTATTCCCTGCCCGGCAAGCTGATCGCCTCCCAGTCGGGCAGGATCGTCGAGGCGGCGGCGCGCTCGGCTCAGGCGGGCGGCCTCGTGGCTCCCTTAAAGGCGCTGTTCGTCCACGCGCCGGCCGGAGCGTTCGCGGCGGCCATGGCCAAGTCCCAGGTGGCCCCGGCCGCACTGGGCGCCGGCTATGTGGTGTTCTTCCTCTACTCGGGCGTGGTCGGCCTTGGCGCCATGGTTCTGGCCGTCCTGGTGGCCCGGGGCGAGCGCGCGGCGATGAAATCATGATCCTCCCCCGCCTCTATGCG
>PMOM01000035.1 GCA_003161535.1 Caulobacteraceae bacterium
CATGTTGTGCAGGCGGTCGGCGAGCTTGACCAAAAGCACGCGTACATCCTTCGAAACGGCCAGGATGAATTTGCGCAGGTTCTCGGCCTGGCGTTTGTAGTCGGCGGTGGATTCCAGCCGAGAGAGCTTGGTCACTCCTTCGACCAATTCGCCGACTTCTTCGCCAAACAGCCGGTCGATCTCGGCGCGTGTGACGTCGGTATCCTCGATCACATCGTGCAGCAGGGCCGTGACGATGGTCGCTGCGTCGAGGCGATAGTCGGTGAGTATGCCGGCCACCTCGATGGGGTGAGCGAAATAGGGGTCGCCCGAAGCACGCTTCTGCGAGCCGTGCACGCGGACGGCGTAGACATAGGCGCGGTTGAGGAGGGCTTCGTCGGCGCTGGGATCGTAAGCGCGAACGCGCTCGATCAGTTCATACTGGCGCAGGAACTTGCGGGGCGCGGTTTTGGGCTTGTCGGTCGGCGTTGAGCCGCCGGGGACGCCCGAGCCGGCGGCCGGCGCCGGGGGAGCGAGAGCGCCTTGGACGGCCTCGAGACTCAGTAGCGCTCCTCCTGCCCACCGTCACGGTCGCTTTGCAGGGCGCGCACAAGCTCCTGCTCGCTCATCTGGGCGTGAGAGGAGTCCGACAGCAGGGCCAGGGTCTCGGCCTCTTCCTCGGCCTCGGAGTGCTCATCGACGCGTTGCAGGCTGCCGATCAGAGTCTCGCGAAGGGTGGCCGCGTCAACCATGTCCTCGGCGATCTCACGCAGAGCGACGACCGGGTTTTTGTCATTGTCCCGCTCGATCGTCAGCGTCCCGCCCGCGGCGATCGCCCGCGCCCGGTTGGCCGCCAGCAGAACCAGGTTGAAACGGTTGGGGACGCGCTGAACGCAGTCTTCGACGGTGACGCGGGCCATGAACTCTTCCGGAATGAGGGTGGGACCGCTCTAGATAGCGAAGATGGCCGCATTTTGCAACGCCGCATCGCCGTCGGCGCGGAGCGTGTCAACGGGCGGCAAGGGGCGCGGCGTCAAGCCCGATCGAGGCGCTGGCGGCCAGGGCGCGCGCTGTCTGGCCGGTGAGCGGATGCTCCCAACGGGGCGCGATCTGGGCCAGGGGACCCATGACGAAAAGCCGCTCGGCGGCCCGCGGGTGAGGCAGCGTCAGGCCCGGCTGGTTGATTACCGTGCGGCCGTGGGCGATCAAATCCAAGTCGAGCGTGCGCGGGGCGTTAAGCTCCCCGCGGCGGCGGCCGAAGGTCGCTTCGATCCTCCGCAGAACCGCCATCACCGCCGGCGCGGACAGGCGCGTCTCGACAAGCGCGACGCCATTGAGATAGTCAGGATCGGCCGCCTTCGGCCACGCCGCCGAGCGCCACCAGGCGGACCGTTCAACGACGACCAGGCCGAAGTCGGGCAGACGCGCGATGGCCGCGTCCAGGAGTGCGCGGCAAGACCCATAGGGTCCTGGAAGGTTGCAACCCAGTGCCACGACAGTGACCTCTTCAATCGATATTTTTGATAATTTTTTCAAAGGATTGGCAGTGACGTTCTATCCAAATGACCGAATGGCCCTGTTCATTGACGGGGCCAATCTGCACGCCACCGCCAAGAATCTCGGGTTCGATATCGACTTCAAGCGGTTGCTGGACGAATTTCGCAAGCGTGGCCTGCTCATCCGCGCCTACTACTACACCACCATCGTGGACGATCAGGACTACTCCTCCATTCGCCCGCTGGTCGATTGGCTGGACTACAACGGTTTCACTTTGGTGACCAAGGCGGCGCGCGAGTTCACCGACCGCGACGGGCGCAAGCGTTTTCGTGGCGACATGGACGTGGAGATGGCCGTGGACATGATGCAGATCGCCCCGCGCGCCGACCACATGGTGCTCTTTTCCGGCGACGGCGACTTCCGGGCCTTGATCGAGGCGGTGCAGCGCCAGGGGGTGCGGGTAACCGTGGTCTCCACGCTCAAGACGCAGCCGGCGATGGCCTCGGACGACCTGCGCCGCGCCGCCGACTCGTTCGTGGATCTGGCCGATCTGGCTGATCTCATCGGCCGGGCTCCCCGCGACCGGCTGCCCAAATTCCTGCAAGAGACGCCGGAGGACGCGCCGCTTGGCCGGCTCGACGGCTAGTCCGCGCCCCGAACCGCCCCGCGACTGCCCGATCTGCCCGCGCCTGGTCGCCTATCGCGCGGAAAACCGCGCCGTCCATCCACAATGGTTCAATGGGGCGGCGCCATCCTTCGGCGACGCGGATGCGCGCCTTTTGGTGGTGGGCCTCGCGCCGGGGCGTGCCGGAGCCAACCGCACGGGTCGGCCGTTCACCGGCGATTTCGCCGGCGTCCTTCTTTATGAAACCCTGATCGGATGCGGATTCGCAACGGGGCGCTATGGCGCCCGCGCCGACGACGGCCTCATCCTGGTTGATTGCATGATCACCAACGCCGTGCGCTGCGCTCCGCCGCGAAACAAGCCCGCCCCCGCCGAGGAAGCCGCCTGCCGCCCCTTCCTGGCCGCGCGGATCGCCGCCCTGCCCCGGCTGAAGGTCATCGTCACCCTGGGCGACGTGGCGCGGCGCAACGTCATGCGAGCCTTGGATCTGCGCGCCTCGGCGGGCGCCGGCGGACACGGCGCCGAGACCCTGGCGGCCGGCTACCACTTGATCAACAGCTATCACTGCTCTCGGCTCAATACGAACACGGGACGCCTGACACCGGCCATGTTCCAGGCCGTGTTCGAAAGGGCGCGCGAGGCGTTGGCGGAGCCATAGCCCCTACCCCCGGTCCCGCAACACCCGGCCCTGCTCGCGCTTCCAGTCTCTCTCGGCCACCGTCGCGCGCTTGTCGGGGGCCGACTTGCCTTTGGCCAAGGCGAGTTCGAGTTTCGCCAGGCCTTTCTCGCTCCAATAGAGGCGGGTGGGAACGATGGTGCGGCCGTCGCGGCGCACGGCGCCCAGGAGCTTGTCGATCTGCTTGCGGTGTAAAAGCAGACGCCGGGGGCGGCGGGGCTCGTGGTTGAAGCGGTTGGCGGGGCCATACTCGGGAATGTAGGCGTTCACGAGCGCCAGCTCGCGACCGTCCGCGGCGGCGTAGGATTCGGCGATATTGGCCTTTCCCAGACGCAAGGCCTTGACCTCCGAACCGGTGAGGATGAGGCCGGCCTCGACCCGCTCCTCAAGAAAGTAATCGAAGCGGGCGCGGCGATTCTCGGCGATCAGCTTGCCGGCCATCAGAGGACGCCGGCTGTGGCCATGGCGCCCAGGATGTCCTTTTTGACGCCTTCCGCGCAGGGGGCGATCGGCAGCCGGCAATCTGGGGCGCACAATCCCAGATGGGCCAGGGCGAACTTGGTGGGCGCCGGCGAAGCATCCAGGAACAGCGCCTTGTGCAAGCCAATGAGCTTGTCCTGCCACGACAGCGCTTCGGCCCACTCGCCGGCCATGCAGGCATTGAAGAACGTCGCGCAGGCGACGGGAGCGACATTGGCGGTCACCGATATGCAACCGTGGCCGCCGTGAGCCATGTAACCCAGGGCGCTGGGATCATCGCCCGACAGCATTACCCAGTTTTCGCCGCACAGGCGCCGTTGCTGGCTGGCCCGGGCCATGTCACCGGTGGCGTCCTTCACGCCGACGATGTTGGGCAGGGCGGCCAGGCGGGCCAGGGTCTCGTTGGCGATGTCGACGCTGGTGCGCGACGGCACATTGTAGACCAGCATCGGCAGATCGACGGCGGCGCTGATCGCCTCGAAGTGTCTATAGAGGCCTTCCTGGCTGGGCCGATTGTAATAGGGGGTGACAACCAGCGCGCCTTGCGCTCCGGCGTCCTTGGCGTGGCGGACCAGGGAAATGGCCTCGTCGGTGGCGTTGGAGCCGGCGCCGGCGATCACCGGCACGCGCCCGGCGGCGACTTGCACGCAAAGTTCGACGACGCGTCGATGCTCCTGATGGCTGAGGGTGGCGGTCTCCCCGGTGGTGCCCACCGGCACCAGCCCATGCGCCCCGGCGGCGATCTGACGCTCGATCAGAGCGACGAACGCGGTTTCGTCCACCCGGCCGCCGGCAAAGGGGGTGACCAGCGCCGTAATCACGCCTCTGAAAGGAATTACTGGCATGAGACGAAAGTGGCCGTGTTCTGGCCGCCAAGTGCCGCGGTCGCCTGGAAGGCGGTGAGCATAGGTCGCCGGGGGCCTTATCGGCAACCACGCGTTTGGCGCTTGTCTGGACCGGTCCTTGGCGGTCCGC
>PMOM01000210.1 GCA_003161535.1 Caulobacteraceae bacterium
GATCCCACATCTGAACCGTGCCGCCGCCATACTGGCCCTCGGGGATGGTTCCCTCGAAGTCACCATAGGCGAGGGGGTGATCCTCGACTTCCACCGCCAGGCGTTTGTCGGCTGGATCCAGAGAGGGTCCACGCGTCACCGCCCAGGACTTGAAGACCCCGTCCACCTCCAGCCGTAGGTCCCAGTGCAGCCGGGTGGCTTCATGTTTCTGGATGACGTAACGAAGGCGGTTCGATGTCGAGACGTGCTGGCGACCGCTGGGTTCGGCGGTGACCTTGAAGTCCCGCTTGGCGCGATAGGCGGCCAACTTGCCCGGGGTCTTCGGATGGCTGTGGGTCATCGATCTCAAGCGCCTCCTCAATGATCACATCCCCGGCGGCCCCCCCAAACAGCGGCAGGCGCGGTTCATGGGAGGCGATCAGCGCGGCGACGAAGGAGTCGCGCCAGACCTTGACGTTCGAACTTCGCACGCCGTCCATCAGCGCCTCCCAGCGCCGGATGCGCTCGGGGCGCTCCATTGAGAGAGCCTGCTTCAATCCTTCGGAGATTTCTTCGCGGCTGAAGGGATTGACGATGACCGCTTCCTTCATCTGCCGCGCCGCGCCGGCGAAACGCGACAGCACCAGTACGCCAGGATCGTCCGGATTCTGGGCCGCCACATATTCCTTGGCGACCAGGTTCATGCCGTCGCGCAGGGGAGTGACCAGGCATACGCGGGCCGCGCGATAGACGCCCGCCAGCTCGTCGCGGCGATAGGCGCGGTGCACATAGCGGATCGGCGTCGAATCGATATCCGCATAGGCGCCGTTGATCCGCCCGCAGAGCGCGTCGATGCGCGCGCGAAGATCCTGATAGGCTTCCACCTCTCCGCGCGAGGTGGGCGCCACCTGCAAGTACAAGACCTCGCGGCGCAAATCCGGATTGTCCTCCAAGAATCGCTCGAACCCCAGCAGGCGCTCCTCAAGACCCTTGGAGTAGTCGAGTCGATCCACGCCAACGATCAGTGAACGAAACACGCTGTGGGCCGCCATCCTGTCGTAGGCGCGATTGGCGACCGGCGAGACCGCCAGAGCCTGGAAGCCTTCGATGTCCAGGCCAATGGGAAACACCTGCGCGCGCAGGGTCTGGCCAAAGGCCCTTAGACGACCGTCGATGGCCCAGTCTCCGCCCGCCTCGCCAAGAACGTAGGATTCGAACGCCCACAGCCACTCGTCGGTCTGGAAGCCGACGAGATCATAGGAAAACAGCGCCTCCACCAGCTGGCGGTTGCGCGGCAGGGTGGTGAGCAGCTGCGACGCCGGCCAAGGGATGTGCAGGAAAAAGCCGATCGGATTGGCGATGCCGAGGCGCCGCAGCTCCCGCCCCAGAGGAATGAGATGATAGTCGTGCACCCAGATCAGGTCATCGGGCTCGATCAGGGGGGCCAGGGTCTCGGCGAAGCGGCGGTTCACCCGCTCGTAGCCCTCGCCGAACGAACGATCATAGGCGGTCAGGTCGATGCGGTAATGGAACAGCGGCCAAAGTGTGCCGTTGGCGTAGCCGTTATAGTATTCCTGGAAGTCGGCTTCATCGAGATCGACGGTGACCACCGTCACTTCATCGACCCGGCGCATCTGAATCTCGCCGGTGAAATGGGGGATGGTCTCGCCGCTCCAGCCGAACCAGAAACCGGAATATTCACGCAGCGCCGCCGCCAGGGCCACGGCCAAACCACCCGCCGGCGCCTCGCCGGGCATTTCGGGAGGATGGACCCGGTTGGACACCACGATCAGGCGACTCATCGCACCGAACTCCACGGGCGGCTCAACAACACGGCGCAGTTGATCAGACCAACAAGCGAGTAGGTCTGTGGATAGTTCCCCCACAGGGTCCCATCGCTCAGCGAGACATCTTCCGAGAGCAGGCCGGCGCGATTTCGCCGCGCGAGNNCTGGGTCTCGCCGATCAGATGCAAGCCCTCGATGAACCAGAAGGTGCAGAAGTTAAAGGCGGTCTCCGGCGCGCCAAAGTCGTCGGGCAGATCGTAACGCATCAGGTTCGAGCCGCGGCGAAGATGCTTTTCGATCGCCTTGAGCGTATCGCGGTTTCGCGGATCGTCGGGGGTCAGGAAACGCAGATCCACCAACTGCGTCAGGCTCGCATCCAGCTCGTCGCCGCCAAAGGTCGCGGTGAAATACCCTGCCTTCGCGTTCCAGGCCTTGTCTTCGATGGTGGCGCGGATCTTCGCGGCGCGGGCGTTCCAGAATTTCGCGCGGGCCGCCAGGCCCAGCTTGTCGGCGGCATTGCCCAACCGATCGCATGCCGCCCAGCACATTGCCGCCGAATAGGTGTGCACGGCGGCCCGCGTGCGCAGTTCCCACAGGCCCGCGTCGGGCTTATCGTAGAGGGCGAAGGCCTTCTCACCGACGCCTTCGAGCACCTTGAAGTCGGCATGAGTGGCGGGACGAAGCAGGCGTTCGTCGAAGAACGCCTGGACGTTGGAAAGGACAATCTGTCCGTAGACGTCGTGCTGATCGTGCTCGTGGGCCTGATTGCCCACCCGCACGGGTCCCATGCCGCGATAACCCGGCAAGGTGTCGATGATCCGCTCGGTGAGGATCGGCTCATAGCCGACGCCATAGACCGGCTGGATGCGCGCGCCGTTGGCGGCATCGACGATGTTGCGCAGGTACCCCAGGTAGTTCTCCAGGATATCCACCGCTCCCAGCCGATTGAGCGCCTGGACCACGTAGTAGGCGTCGCGGATCCAGCAGTAGCGATAGTCCCAGTTGCGACCGCTTCCCGGAGCCTCTGGAATGGAGGTGGTGAGCGCCGCCACGATCGCTCCGGTCTCCTCGTAGGCGCACAGCTTTAGGGTGATGGCGGCGCGTATGACCGCTTCTTGCCATTCGAGGGGCACCGCGAGGGTGCGGACCCATTCGCGCCAATAGGCGCAGGTGTCCTCCAACATGCCGTTGGCGGTGGAAAGCACCTCGCCCTGGAAGGGCTCGTCCGGGCCCAGAAAGAGGGCGGCGTCGCCCTCTAGGCGGAAGCTGCGTTCGTCCAGGATATGCGAGACTGGAAGGTTGCTGGTCAGGCGAAGGGTAATATCCGTGCCCGCGTAGCGGATATGATTGGAACCCGATGTGGTCGGCGCGGCGCTAGCTCCCCAGTCGGCGGTGGGGCGCAGGCGAATGGCGATGCGCGGCGCCCCGGTCAATGGACGCAGGATGCGGAAGAACGAGGCCGGACGATATCCTCGGCCGTAAAGCCGAAAGCGCGGCGCGAAATCGAGAATCTCCATCGCGGCGCCGGATTCGTCGGTGATCTGAGTGCGCAAAATCGGCGTGTTGCGAAGATAAGCTTGCTGGGTCTTTGCGGCCCCAACGACTTCCACCGACCAGAAACCCCGCGCCGCGCCATCCGTCGGATCGGCGGTGCTGAGCAGGCTCGAAAACACCGGATCGCTATCCACCCTGGGCGCGCAACACCAGACAAAGCGGCCCTGGCGGTCAACGAGGGCGCTGATCGAGGAGTTGCCGATCGGCGCCAGATCAAGGTCGGCGGCTGTCACGCTGCGGCCTCCAAACCGCGCTGTAGCCAAGCCTGGGCGGCGGCGACGTCAGCCAGGCCATAGCGAGCCGCGGTCGGCCGGCGGGCGCCCACGACGACGCCGAAACCTCCCAGGGCGGAGGCGGCGCGGAAGCCGTGTTCGTCGGTGAGGTCGTCGCCCAGGAAGATCGGCGAGAAACCGGCGAAAGGCGGCTCGGCCATGAACGCCTCGACCGCGGCGCCCTTGTCGGGCCCCAGGGCTCGCAGCTCGACGACGCTCTCACCCTCCTGGACGATGAGGCCCAAAGTAGCACCAAGCCGCTTGGCCAGATCGCGGCAGGCTTCCGCCGCCAGCGGCGCTTTGCGGTAGTGCAAGGCGACGGCGACGCACTTGTCTTCCACAAGCAGGCAGGAGTCGGCCTTGGCGAATGCCCGGAAAGCGGCCGCCGCTTCGCCGATCCGCTCGTCCGCCGCCGCGGCGATGATCCGTCCGTCGGCTGTTCTGCGCACCAGACCGTGGACGGCCGCCACCGCCGTGATCCGGCCCTCGAGGACCCGGTCGAGATCCCCCAGCGCCCGGCCGCTGATCACCGCCAGCCTGCCAGACAAGGCATGGGTGAGCGCGTCGAGCAGACGTCGTCGGCGCGCGTCGGGCTTGACCGCGCTCGGCGTTTCCTCAATGGGCGCCAAGGTGCCGTCGAGGTCGGCGAAGAGTGCGATGGCCGACAGGGCCAGCGTTGGCGGGGCGGCGAGGTCGATCTCGAGCGTCGAGCCTTGCGAGACATTCATGAAGCTTATTGTCCCCTCGGGAGTCGGGGCCATAACGTGACGCCCGGCGCTTTGATCCCGATGTCCTTTGGGCCAACGCCCCGGCGCGCGGTCACCCCTCGATGATCACCGACACCGCGGGATCCGAACACGGCCCCGGGATTACCGCGATTCTGCCGGCTAATCTTTGGAACTGAATGTCGACAACGCCGTCGCCGACGGCGAGGGACTCAAGGGTGAGTTGGTCGACGCCGTCGGGGAGCGTGGGGCGGATCAATCGTACTTCCTTGCGCCAGGCATCAATGGAGAGGCCCAGACCCGCCTGCATCATCATGAATGTCGAGCCGGCCGCCCAGGCCTGGGGCATGCACGCCACCGGATAGGCGATCGGCGGCTCATCCGGCTCGCGGGCGAATCCGCAGAGCAGCTCGGGCATCCGCATGTCGAAGCTCTTGGCGGCGTCGAAGAGATCGCGCAGCACCTTGACCACACCCGCTCGCTCGCCATAGCGCGCCATGCCCATCAAGGCGATGGCGGTGTCATGGGGCCAGATGGAGCCGTTGTGGTACGACATGGGATTGAAGCGCGCGCCGCCGGTGGCGAGGGTGCGGATGCCCCAGCCGCTGTCGAAATGGTGCGAAAGCAATCTTTGCGAGACCAGAGCCGCCCGGTCCGGCGTCGGCAGGCCGACAAAGAGCAGGTGGCCCGGATTGGAGGACTGGGGGGCGCAGACCTTGCCCTCGCCATCGATGGCCAAGGCATAATAGCCGCGCTCTTCCATCCAGAAGCGCGTCTCGACGGCCTCGCGCATCGCCTCGGCCCGCCGCGACCATTCGGCCCCGCCCGGCTCGCCCAGCCGCTCGGCCATCGTCGCCATGGCCAGCCACGCGGCGTAGGCGTAGCCCTGCACCTCGACCAGCGCGATCGGTCCGGTGGCGAAGCGGCCATCCTCGTGAAAGACCGAATCGATACTGTCCTTCCACCCTTGGTTGGCCAGGCCGCTCTGCGCGCCGCGGACATAGTCGATCAAGCCGTCGCCATTGGAATCGCCAAAGGTCTCCAGCCAGCCCGCGGCGCCCACCAGCGCCGGCCAAAGCTGGCGGATCAGGGCCAGGTCGCCGGTTCGCTGCAGATAGGCGCCGGCCAGGGCAACGAACAGCGGCGTGGTGTCGACACCGCCATAGTAGAGGCCGAAGGGGATTTCGCGTAGCGCCGCCATCTCGCCGCCGCGCGTCTCATGCATGATTTTGCCCGGGGCGCAGTCGCCGAAGGCCGACACCTGATCGGCCTGGCGCATGGCCAAATAGGTCAGCACGCCCTTGGCCAGGGACGGATCCAACCACAGCATCTGCCAGGCGGTGATGATCCCATCGCGGCCGAAGGGCGTGGAAAACCAGGGGATGCCCGCGTAGGGGTAGAGGCCGGTGGGCAGCACGGTGGTGAGCACCGCGACATCCGCGCGCGACTGTTCCAGCCATGCGCTAAACGCCCCATCGGCGGCGCGCAGCTGGGCGCCTTCGTCCTTGATCTCGCGTACCGCGCGATGCGCCTGGGTGACCGCGCCCTGGAAACGGTGCCGCGACGGCCGCTCGTCCTCGCAGGCGCCGGCTTCCAGAAACAGGTCCATCCGCCGCCCAGGCGCCAGGGCGAACATGAAATCGGCTCGCGAGGCCGTCAGACGCCATGGCGGCTCGGAGAACGTCACGCCGCCGGTCCGTCCGCGACCATCCAGGCCCTGATAGGCGAAGGTCACTCCACGGCCGGTGAGCCTTGGCTCATCGGTCAGCCCCCGGGCCGGACGCTTGAGGCCCCTGACCTCGAAGATGTCGCGAAAATCGGCGCCATATTCGAAGGCGATGGGCAGCATGACCTCGTCGAGGCCGAAGTTGGTCAGGCGCAGACGCTCGAACAGATGGCCGTGGTGCAGACATCGCTTTCGCTCGACGTGGATGACACCGCGCGGCGTTGTGCGCCCGCCCACGGGCGGCAGGGCGAGATTGGCCCCGTTGAAGGTGAACACGGCGTTGTCGCGGGACAGGCCGAAGCTCAGTTTCGATGGACGCTTGTCGCCGATCAGGAGGCGTAGGCGCGAAAGGATGCGCGTGCCGTCGCCAAACAGACCATCGACTCCGCCGCGGATGTCGCCCCAGGCGTCGGCGACGATGAAGGCGTCGCCGTCCTTGATCGATAGAAGCTGGGCAAGATCGCCATCGGCGACCGCCTCGTCCGGCTCCAGGTCGCCAGCGGCGAGGTCATCCATGGGCGAAGGTCGTCAGGCGAGTTGAGCGAACATCTTTGGTTTGTCGCCCGCCGAATAGTCCGGCGCAAGGTCCGGCGCATATGTGCAGCGGGCCAGGCGGTCGGCGTAGAGGTCGAGGTAGCCGCGGGCCATGGCGGTGGCGGAGAATCGCCGGGCAAATCGGCGACGCACCTCGCGCCGGTCGAGGCCCTGGGCGGCGCGGACCGCGTCCACCGCCTGGTCTTCGCCGTCCACCACGAAGCCGGTGACGCCGTCATCGACGATTTCCCGCGTCGAGCCATGGTCGTAGGCGATCACCGGCGTGCCGCAGCCCATGGCTTCGATCATCACCAGACCGAAGGGTTCGGGCCATTCGATGGGAAAGAGCAGGGCTTCGGCGCCGCCCAGGAACTCCGACTTTTGGCCATCGCCGATCTCGCCGATGAATTCGATCAGCGGATGGTCGAGTAAGGGACGGATGTAGGTCTCGAAATAGGTGAGATCCGCGGCGTCCACCTTGGCGGCGATTTTCAAGGGCATGCCGACGCGCTTGGCGATGGCGATGGCCCGGTCCGGGCCCTTTTCCGGCGATATCCGGCCCAGGAACGCGAGATAGCCTCGCGGTTTGCTCTCGAACCGGTAAAGCGCCTCGGGCATGCCGTGGTAGACCGTGCCGGCCCAGTTGGCGAAGGGCAGGGCGGCCCGCTGAGCGTCGGAAATCGACACCAGGGGATATTTCGGCCAGCGGCGATAAACCTCGGAGAGGTCCTTGATGTCCAACCGCCCGTGCAGGGTGGTAAGGGTGCGCGCGGCAATGGCCTCGAACATCGGGAAGTGAATCATGTCCACGTGAAAGTGGATGATATCGAAACGCTCCCGCTGGCTGGCCAGCTCGCTGAGCATGGTCATGTGGGCGGCCAGATCCGACTTCAGAGGCGCGGGATCCAGCCGGATGGCCTGGTCGCGCACGGCGACCAGTTCGGCGCGCGTCTTGGCGTCGGCGCTGGAAAACAGCGTTACCTCGTGGCCCAGGTCGACCAGGGCGTCGCAGAGGTGCGCGACGACCCTCTCGGTCCCACCATAGAGCTTGGGCGGCACCGCTTCGTAGAGTGGACTGATCTGGGCGATTTTCATGGCAAGCTCCACGCGAACTGATGGTCAAGGCCATAAGAGGTTGGCAGGCCAGTTGTTCCCAATATGGGGAGGGATTCGCGACGCTGAAGACCGATGGCGTCGGATTGGGCGCCTCTTGGGGCTTGGCGCCCACTGGCGGGCCGATCGAACTTTCGGCTGACAAACCCTTGAACCTCGTTACCTTGCCCATCGGACCAGGGCCATTGGCGCCCCGGCGGCGGAGGATGCCGGTGAGCGAGGCGACCTTGGAAGCCGACATGGCCGTGCTTCCGGCCCTGACCTATGACCCGAAGGCGAAACTGACCCTCGGCGCGGGGTGCTGGTCCCTCTTCGAAGGGGCGAGAATCCCTTACGTCCTGCTGATCACCATCTACATCTTCATGCCCTACCTCGCTCAGAGCGTGGTGGGCGACCCGGTCAAGGGTCAGGAGGCGATCTCCCGCTGGAGCCAGTACGCCGGCTGGGCGGTGATGCTGACCGCCCCGTTCCTGGGCGCCTCGATCGACAAGCTTGGACGGCGCAAGATCTGGCTGGCCCTCATCGCCGGCCTGATGATCCCTCTGATGGCGTCCCTTTGGTTCACCAAGGCCGATCACAGCGGTCTGAGCGTCACGCAGGCGCTGATCATCACCACGGTGGTTGGCGTCCTCTATGCGTGGTCGGAGGTGCTGCACAATTCGCTGCTGGTGCGCGCCGCGGGGCTGTCGGCGGCGCACAAGGCCTCCGGACTGGCGCTGGCGCTCGGTAACGCCTTCGGGGTCGCGGCCCTGGGCTTCACCGCCTGGGCCTTCGCCCTGCCCGGATTACCGCAGACCTCCAGTTGGTCCTGGCTGCCGCACGCGCCGCTATTTGGCCTGCAGCGAGCGGTGCATGAACCCGAGCGAGTGGTGGCGTTGCTGGCGGCGGGAATCTTCGCGGTTGGCGCCCTGCCATTCTTTCTTTTCACTCCCGATGCCCCGTCAACGGGCGTGGCGCCGCTTCACGCCCTGAGGCGCGGGGCGGCCGATCTTTGGAGCATGGTCAAGACCGTCGGGCGCTATCGCAACGCGGCGATCTTCCTGTCGGCGCGAATGTTCTACGTCGATGGCATGACGGCGATCCTCATCTATTCGGGTGTCTACGCGGTCGGCGTCATGAAGTGGCATGCGCTGGAGATGCTGTTCTACGGCATCATCCTGAGCATCCTGGCCGTGCTCGGCGGCTTCGTCGGGCGTTGGCTGGACAACGGCCTGGGCCCCAAGCGGGCCGTGCAGCTCGAAATCGGCATGTCCCTGTTGGGCATCATCGCCCTTCTGGGCATGGGTCCAGATCAGATCCTCTACTTCTGGCATTATCATTCCGCCGCCCACGCCAATCTCTGGCAGGGGCCGTTCTTCCGAACCCTGCCGGAATGGATCTTCCTGCTGATCGGCTTTTCCAACGCGGTCTTCATCACCGCCCATTACGCCTCGAGCCGCACTTTGTTGACGCGGCTGACGCCGCCCGAGCAGACCGGAGCGTTCTTCGGCGTCTACGCCCTGTCGGGAACCGCCACCAGCTGGCTTGGACCGTTTCTGGTCAACCAGGGAACCCGAGCCTTCAAGACCCAGCAGGGCGGCTTCGCCACGGTCACCCTGTTGCTCGCCATCGGTTTTGTCGGACTGCTTTTCGTCCGCGGCGGTGATCGCCCGGCCCGGTCGTAAGAGCGCGGGATGATCCGGCTTTTCGTCGGCGATGACCTCAAGGCCGGCGGCCAAGTCGTCCCCAGCCCCGAACAGGCCCACTACTTGATCCACGTCATGCGCCTGTCCGTCGGGGCGGAGTTGTTGCTGTTCAACGGCCGCCATGGGGAATGGAGCGCCAAAGTCGTCTCGATCGGCAAAGGCCGTTGCGATCTTGGCGTGGAGGCGCCGGTGCGCGCGCAATCGGGGGGTCCCGATGTCGATCTCATCGTCGCCATGGTCAAGCGCGCGCGTCTGGAAGTCATTGTCGAGAAGGCCGCCGAGCTGGGCGCGCGCCGCGTGCGGCTGGTGATCACGCAGCGCGCCAACGCCGGTCACGCCAACCTTGCGCGGCTGAACGCCATCGCCATCGAGGCGGCCGAGCAGACCGGACGATTGGATGTGCCGGAGATCTGCGCGGCCCAGAAGCTGGACCGCGTTCTGGCCGAGTGGGACGCGGGTCGGCGGCTGATGTTCTGCGACGAGGCGGGCGACGCGCCGCCGGCCCTCGCCGCGCTCACCGCGCCGGCGGCGCCGGCCCTGGGCTGGGCGATCCTGATCGGTCCGGAAGGCGGCTTTTCGCCGGCCGAACGGGCGCGGTGCCGAGCCGTGGCGGGCGCCGTGCCGGTGTCGCTGGGTCCGCGTATTCTGCGCGCCGACACCGCGGCCATCGCCGCCATGAGCGTTTGGCAATCGGCGCTGGGCGACTGGCGCGGGACTTGAGCTTGCGCCCCTGGCCTCCCACGTGACCATTGCAACGCGGTTGTGCGAGGGAGGGGCTGAGGGATGGCCGAGACGCTTTGCGATGACCACCCGCTGACCTTGGACGATTTGACCGGCTGGTTCGCCGCCGGCGGCAAGGCGCCCTCGCAATTTCGGGTCGGCGCCGAGCACGAGAAGTTCGTCTTCCACACTGGCAGCCACCAGCCAGTCGCCTACGACGGCGCCGCGGGCATCCGCGCGCTCATGGAAGGCTTGATGAAATTCGGCTGGGCGGGCGTCTTCGAGGATGGCGCCGGCGGCCGGCGAACCTTGATTGGTCTGTCCCGGGGCATGGCCAACGTCAGCCTTGAGCCTGGCGGTCAGTTCGAGCTTTCGGGCGCGCCGCTACACACCATGCACGACATCTGCGAGGAGACCGGCCAGCATCTCGAGGAGGTCAAGGCGGTGGCCGAACCCCTGGGCCTGGGCTTCCTGGGCCTGGGGTTCACGCCCATCTGGCGGCGCGACGAGATCCCGATCATGCCCAAGGGCCGCTACGAGATCATGCGAAACTACATGCCCAAGGTTGGCGGCCAGGGCCTGGACATGATGCTACGCACCTGCACGGTGCAGGCCAATCTGGACTTCGCCGATGAGGCCGACATGGTGGCCAAGTTCCGCGTCAGCCTCGCCCTGCAGCCCATCGTCACCGCCCTGTTCGCCAATTCGCCGTTCACCGAGGGCAAGCCGAACGGGTTCCTTTCGGCGAGAGCCAATGTGTGGACCGACACCGACCCCGACCGCACGGGCATGCTCAATTTCGTGTTCGAGGATGGTTTCGGTTTCGAAGCCTACACCCGCTACGCCCTGAACGTGCCGATGTACTTCGTCAAGCGACGGGGGCGCTACATCGACGTCGCCGGCCGCTCGTTCGGCGATTTCATTGAGGGCAAGCTGTCCGAGGCGCCCGGCGAGCGCGCCACGCTCAAGGACTGGGTCGAACACACCAGCACGATTTTCCCCGAGGTGCGCCTCAAGCAGTACCTGGAAATGCGCGGGGCCGACGCCGGGCCGTGGACGCGGCTGTGCGCCCTGCCGGCGCTGTGGGCGGGCATACTTTACGACCCACCCTCCCAGGCGGCGGCGTGGGATCTGTGCAAACACTGGACGGCGGAAGATCGCGCCCGCCTGATCGCCGACGTGCCCCGCCGCGCCTTGAGCGCCACGGTGGCCGGGCGCCTGGTGCGGGACGTGGCCAGGGACATGGTGGCCCTCGCCCATCAGGGCCTGGCGCGCCGCAACCGCCTTTCCGGCGGCCTGGTGGACGAGACAAGCTATCTGGCCGAACTCGAGGACATCGCCGACACGGGCGTCACCGCCGCCGAGCGTCTTTTGGAGCTCTTTCACGGCGCCTGGGAGGGGGACGCGACGCGGGTCTTCGAGGCGTTCGCCTATTGACGCCGGTCGCGTGGCCAAGGCCGCGGCGCCCCGAGCGCCTCCGCCGGTTGAGTTGAGGCTGGTCTCCCCAACCACCGTCATGGCCGACCGTCAGTGTCGGCCATCCATGAATGCCTTCCTTGGGTTTGGCCGCGCCGGAGCGCGGCCATGGTCAAGCGGTTGGCCCCGGCGCGTACAGCGGCCACCGGCGCGCGGTTCACCATGGGCGCGCTCTGGCGCGCCCATTTATGGGACGGTGCTCATGGGTAGCCGGGACTGACGCCCGGCTATGACGGAGCTTGGTGGTGAGGCGGACTATCACCACTGGCGACGGCGTTAGGCCGCCGCGGCGTGGGCGGGGCGGCGCAGGTCGGCGGCAAGGCCCTCGCCCATCAGGTCGATGAAGTTGCCGGCGTAGAAGCGGTCGGCGGCGGCCAAAGGCGTGGCGGCCAGGGAGTCGC
>PMOM01000213.1 GCA_003161535.1 Caulobacteraceae bacterium
CGCCACCCCGCCAAATGGCCCTTGATCACGCGCTCGACGCGAGGCGCCAACATCGACTATCAGGTCGCCAATCTTTGTCGATGATGACGCCAAGCCTACCCGCGTGGCAGTATGGCGCCAAATCCGTCGTACTTTTTCTAAAATCTTTCCAGTGGACAGCCGATTTTGACCCCAACGCCCACCGCGCCCGAACGACGCATCCGACTGGGCGACTTCGCCACCATCGTCGAAGCCCTCGACTACGCGGCTAGCCAGCCGACGGGCATCAACATCCACTCTCTTCGCGGGGAGCTGGCCGAGGTGCTGCCTTATGCCGCGCTTTGCGAGCAGTCGCGCAAGCTGGCCGGCCAGCTGTTGGGGCTTGGACTGCAGCCCGGCGACCGCGTCGCCCTGGCCGCCGACAGCGACGGCGATTTCATTCGCGCCTTCTTCGCCTGCCAGTATGCCGGATTGACCCCGGCGCCGGTGCCCCTGCCCGCGCCGTTCGGCGGCAAGGACGCCTATGTGGCGCACGTCCGGCGCATGCTGATCTCCGCCGACGCCCGGGCCGCCTTCGCGCCGCCGGCTCTGGCGGAATGGTTCTCCCAGGCCGGCGAGGGCCTGAACCTCAAACTGTCCGGCGTCCTGACCGATCTTGCCGGCGCGCGACGGGAATCCCCTCCGGCGCCCGACCCGGACGGCCTGTGCTATCTGCAGTTCTCGTCGGGAAGCACGCGCTTTCCCCTGGGCGTGGCGGTGACTCAGGCCGCCTTGATGGCCAATGTCGGCGCCATCGGCCGCGAGGGACTGGGCGTGCGCGCCGACGACCGCGCCGTCTCCTGGCTGCCGCTTTATCATGACATGGGTCTGATCGGCATGCTGCTGAGCAGCCTGGCCTTCCAGGTCTCCTTCGATCTGCTGCCGACCGGCGCCTTCGTGCGCAGACCGGGCCTGTGGCTCGACCTCATTTCCAAGGGCCGCGCCAGCATCTCCTACGCGCCGACCTTCGGTTACGATCTGGCGGCTCGCCGGGCTGGCGCTTCGGCCACCGCGGATCTTGACCTGTCGTCGTGGCGCGTGGCCGGCGTGGGCGGCGACATGATTCGTCCCGAACCTCTGCGCGCCTTCGCCGCCGCCTACGCCCCGGCTGGGTTCGATGCCCGGGCGTTCGTCGCCAGCTACGGCATGGCGGAGGCCACTCTGGCCTTGACCCTCTCGCCCGTGGGCCAAGGCCTGCGCACCGATGTGGCGGACGCCGATGGCCTTGAGCGCCAGACCCGGGCCACGCCGCCGGCCAAGCCGGGCGCCCGTTCGCGCGAATTCGCCCTTTGCGGAGCCGTGCTGGCGGGCCATCGGATCGAGGTGCGTGGCGCCGCCGGGGTCGTGCTCGCGGAGCGCCAGGTGGGGCGGATTTTCGCCGCCGGCCCCAGCCTGATGAAGAGCTATTTCGGCGAACCGCGGGAGACCGCCAAGACCCTATCCGCCGACGGTTGGCTCGATACCGGGGATCTGGGTTACATGCTGGATGGCCAGATCGTCATCACCGGCCGGGCCAAGGACCTGATCATCGTCAATGGCCGCAACATCTGGCCGCAGGATCTGGAGTGGACGGCGGAGAAGGAAATCGCCTCCCTGCGCAGCGGCGACGTGGCGGTGTTCTCGGTTCCGGGCGGAGATGATGATGAGCGCGTCATCGCCCTGGTTCAATGCCGCACCACCGACAGCGTCGCCAGAGAGGCCCTGCGCGCCGAGGTCGCCAATCTGATCCGGGCGCGCCATGGGCTGGAAGTTCACGTGGCCCCCACCGCGCCGCACAGTCTGCCCCAGACCTCCTCGGGCAAGCTCAGCCGTTCGCGCGCCAAGAGCCTTTACCTTTCCGGCGCTTTCGAAGGCGCGGCGGCCAACGTTACGGCGTGAGCGTGGCCAGGAGCGTCGCCGCGGTCACCGGCGCCACCGGTTTCTTGGGCCGGCGCCTGGTTCCGGCCCTGGTCGCGAGCGGCTGGCGCGTGCGCGTCCTGGTCCGCCGCGCACCGCCCGGTGATTTCTGGGAGGGTTGCTTCCCCGAACTTGTCGCCGGCGATCTGAGCGATCACGCCGCCTTGCGCGCCCTGACGGCGGACTCCGACGTTCTCATTCACGGCGCCGGCCTGATCAAGGCCGCCCGCCGAAGCGACTTCTTCGCCGTCAACGCCGAGGGCGCCCGCAACGCGGCCCAGGCGGCCCCCACCGGCGGCCTGCTGCTCATCTCCAGTCTCGCCGCGCGCGAACCGCGCCTTTCCGACTATGCGGCGAGCAAACAGGCTGGCGAGGCGCTCGCCTTGGCCATCGCCGGTCAGCGGCTGACCGTCGTGCGACCTCCCGCGATCTATGGCCCGGGCGACCGCGAGACCCTGGGCCTGTTTCGCTTGGCCGCACGAAGTCCGATTCTGCCCTTGCCCGGGCCCGCGACCGCGCGCTTGGCCCTGGCCCACGTGGACGATGTCGTCGCGGCGATCGTCGCGCTGGTGGGTCGCGCATCACGCCCCCCCCTTGTCGCCATCGGCGGAGCAAGGCCCGAAGGCTACGGCTGGCGCGAGATTCTCGAAGCGGCCGCCTGGGCCATGGGCCGGCGCCCTCGCTTCCTGCCTATTGCGGCATGGTGTCTTCAAACCGCCGCGGCGATATCCGAGACGGCCGGACGCATGGCGGCCAGGCCGGTGATCTTCACCCGCGGCAAGGCGCGCGAGATTCTTCACGGCGACTGGTCGGTCTCCTTGGCCGAACTGGAGCCCGGAGGGCCGCCGGCCCGAATCGGTCTTGAACAGGGTTTCGCCCAGACCGTGGCCTGGTATCGGGCGCACGGATGGCTGGCCCGATGACGCTGTCATCCCCAAGCGGCTGAGGAAGCCAGGGCCCGAATCGATCAAACTGGGTCGATTTGAGGGTTGGGTCAGAGGCCCTTTTGCCCGGTTCTGCACGCCGACAGCGTGCGGTGGCGGAAAATGAGTCATTCCCGCGCCGGATGGTCGCGCTGGGCGCCGAAGGTCCCGCCGTGGTTGAAGCGGGCGTCTCAAACCTGTTACCATGCCCCGGGGGCTCAAGTTCGTCCTCGAAGCCACAAGGCGATCAGGCCGGATGCAACCTACCCATCAATTGGCGTTAGTAGGCAGTAAGGACGGCTCCGGCGCGCGACCCATACGGGACGATATTGCGTCCATATTCGCTCAAGTGCTTGGACACCCGGTTCAGATCAAGGATCGCACCGATATTGTCGAGGATTTGGGCATGGATTCCTTGGGCGTCATGAATTTCGTCATGGCGATCGAGGACTTTTATGATATTTCAATTCCGCTCGATCGGATCGCCCAGATACAAACGGTGGCCGACCTGATCCACGCGGTCGAAGACCTGCGGAGTGGGGCTCCAGCATGACAATTCTCGCCAAACATTCGGCCTCCAAGCTTGCCTATGACACGCTGCGCGAGCACGGCGTCGATCCGCTCAACGTCCGCTTCGACAGCGTCTTGTCACCCACCGAGGGCATGCTGAACGGCCGGCGCACCATACTTCTGGGCACCAACAACTATCTCGGCCTCACCTTCGATGCCGACTGCATCGAAAAGGCCGTGGAGGCCACGCGCAGCCAAGGCACCGGCACCACCGGCTCGCGGGTCGCCAACGGCAACTATGACGGCCACATGCTCCTGGAAGAGGCTTTGGCCGACTTCTACGGCCGCCAGCACGCCATGGTGTTCTCGACCGGCTATCAGGCCAACCTGGGCGTGCTCTCGACGCTTGTCGGCCGCGGCGACCACCTGATGCTCGACGCCGACAGTCATGCCAGCATCTACGACGGATCGCGCCTTGGCGCTTCGGAGGTCATCCGTTTCCGGCACAACAGTCCCGACGACCTTTACAAGCGCCTGCGTCGTCTTGAGGGAACCCCGGGCGACCGCCTGATCGTCGTCGAGGGCATCTATTCCATGCTCGGCGACACTTCCCCCTTGAAGGAAATCGCTGCGGTCAAACGCGAGACGGGGGCCTACCTCCTGGTCGATGAAGCCCATTCCCTGGGCGTCCTGGGCGAAAAGGGTCGGGGCCTGGCCGAGGCCGCCGGCGTCGAGGCGGACGTCGATTTCATCGTCGGCACCTTTTCAAAGAGCCTGGGCAGCGTCGGCGGCTTCTGCGTCTCCGACAGTCCTGATTTCGACGTCATGCGCATCGTCTGCCGTCCGTACATGTTCACCGCGTCCCTGCCGCCGGGCGT
>PMOM01000074.1 GCA_003161535.1 Caulobacteraceae bacterium
AATCAGCGGGTCGTAGGTTCGAGCCCTACTGCACCCACCAATCTTTTCGACCTTGGGCGGCGAGCGGGAGCGGCCATGAACTCATCCGGTCTCTTGCTTGGCGCGGCGGTGCTCTGCGCATTGGCGATCCCGGCGGCGGGCGCGCGGGCCGGCGATGTGGACACCGGGGCGATGGTGATGCGCATGGCGCCGATGCCAGGCGTTTACATGGGCGAGGCCGACAAGCCCGGGGCGCCGCTTTTCAAGGGGCTCGGCGATCATCATCATGCGATCTCAACCAAGAATCCCGACACACAAAGGTTCTTCGACCAGGGGGTGAAGCTCCTCTTCGGCTTCAACCACGCCGAAGCCATCCGCTCGTTCCGTGAGGCCGCCAGGCTCGATCCCGGCTGCGCCATGTGCTGGTGGGGGGTTTCGTTCGCGCTGGGCCCCAACATCAACCTGGCGATGCCGGACGACGCCGTGAAACCCGCCTGGGAAGCATTAGCCAAAGCGCGCGCCCTCGAGGCCAAGGCGTCGCCCGAGGAAAAGGCGTGGATCGAGGCCCTGGCGACGCGCTATTCGGCCGACCCCAAGGCCGACCGCAAGGCGATGGACGAGGCATTCGCGAAGGCCATGGGCGAGCTTTGGCGCGCGTGGCCCGATGATCTGGACGCCGGCGTATTCTTCGCCGAAGCGATGATGGACACCCAGCCCTGGGACTACTGGCAGGCGGACGCCGTCACCCCCAAGGGTCATGGGGGCGAGACCATTTCGGTCCTGGAGAGCGTCATCAAGCGCGCGCCCGATCATCCCGGGGCCCTGCATCTCTACATTCACGCCGTCGAGGCTTCGACGACTCCGCAGCGGGCCGAAGCCGCCGCCGATCGCCTGGAGACGCTGATGCCGGGGGCCGGCCACATCGTGCACATGCCCTCGCACATCTACTACCGGGTGGGCCGCTACGCCGAAGCGGCGCGGGTCAACGAATTGGCGGCCACCGTGGACGAGGACTACATCGCCGCCTGCAAGGCGCAGGGCTTCTATCCGGCCGGATACTACGGCCACAATATCCACTTTCTGTGGGCCTCCTCGGAAATGCAGGGCCGCTTCGGGGCCGCGCTCGACGCCTCGCGCCGCCTGGTCAAGGCGGTGGACGCGACTGAACTCGCCAAGACGCTGCCCTTCGGCGAGCTGTATGCCTTCACCCCGACCGCGACCCTGTTGCGCTTTGGCAAGTGGCGGGAGGTCTTGGCCGAGCCCGCGCCGCCGGATGGTCTGACGCTGGATAAGGCGGTGTGGCTCTACGCCCGGGGATTCGCCCACGCCAACACCGGCCAGTCCAAGAGCGCCGCCGACGACCGCGATCGACTCGCCGACCTGATCACCGCCGACTATTCGCGCTACGACGCCGCGGGAATTCCGGCCTCAAAAATGTTGTTGTTGTCCCTGACCCTTCTGGACGGGGAGATCGCGCGCACCTCGGGCCACATGGAGGCCGCCATCGCGCTGTTCCGCAAGGCCGCGGCCATCGAGGCGGCGCTGCCCTATAACGAACCGCCCTTCTGGCATCAGCCGGTGAGCCACATCCTGGGCGCCGCCCTGCTCGAGGCCCATCGACCCGCCGAGGCCGAGGCGGTCTATCGCGAGAGCCTGAAAACATATCGTCAAGACGGCTGGGCGCTCTTCGGCTTGTGGCGGGCGCTGGACGCGCAGGGCAGGAAGGCGGCCGCCGCCCAAGTCAAAGCCGAATTCACCCGCGCCTGGAGCATGGCCGACGTCGAGCTCGCCTCGTCGCGCTTTTAGCCCCGACATCAATTCGGGGAACAAATTTGCTTGGCGCCCCGACGTCAACTGGTAAAAAGACCACAATGGAAAGGGCCCGCGAGGCCTAGCCATCGGGGGGCGTCGCTCCTCGGGACGCCCGCGTCGCCGGGCAGTGCTCGGCCCCGTGGCCGCCCTGGAGGGCGTGCATCCCGGTCCATCGGACTTGGGGGAGCACGATGTCTTTTCGCACTATTCAATCAGGCGGCGTGGCCGCGGCCATTGTTCTGACCTTCGCCGCGGGCTGGGCGGCACCGAACGTTGCGACGGCCAGGGAGCGGACTCCAGACGCCGCCTCTGCGCCCATGGCCGTACCGTTAGGGCCCAGGCGCACCATCGCGGTGGGCGCCATCAAGGCGTCCGGAGGGTTTGCTTCGACCGAGAACTGGCAGGCCGGGACCGCCCTTTCCTCCATGCTGGCCAAGACCCTGACCGAATCGGGCCACTTCGTGGTGGTCGAACGCAGCGATCTTGGCGACGTGCTCACCGAACAACAACTTCAGGCCACCAGGGTCACCGGCGGCGGTGCGGCCGGGCCGACGGTCAAGATGATTCCCGCCCAGTATCTGGTGGTGGGAGGGGTCACCGAGTTCGGGGCGCCCAACCAGGGCGGCGGGCTCAATGTCGGCGGCCTGGGACTGGGCGGCCTGGTCGGCGGCCTGGGCGTGAAGAGCCAGACCGGCAAGATCAGCATCGATCTGCGCATTCTCAATCCGCGCACCGGCGAAGTGTTGAACGCCTTCACCGTCACCCGCTCGGTGTCACGCACCGGCGTGGCCATCACCGGCGACTACCATGGCGTCTCTATGGGCGGAGACGCCTTCTCGCGCACGCCGCTCGGCGAGGCCAGCCGCCTGGCCCTGGTCGACGCGGCCCAGCGCATCGCCAGTTTCGTGGCCCAGACCCCGTGGGAGGGCCGGGTCGTCGACTTCGACGGCTCGGAGATGATCGTCAACGCCGGCGCGGAAGCCGGCCTCTCGCCCGGCGACCGACTGCGGGTGGAACGGATCGGGCGCACCCTCACCGATCCGGACACCGGCCAGGTTCTCAGCCAGACCCGCGAAACGCTGGGAGAGGTGGTGATCGCCCAGCTCGAGCCCAAGATCGCCCACGGCCGGTTCACGGCCGCTCAGCCCGGCGTGGACCCGCAACGCGGCGACCTCGTCGTCTTCGTCTCAGGATCGCAGCCATGACCCGCACCGTCTCTAATCGCACCTCCACCCTCGCCGCTCTGGCCGCCAGCGTGGGCTTGATCGCCCTGGCCGCGCCGACATGGTCGTGCCCCACCAGGGGCGGAAGTTCGAGCAGCAGCGGCAACGCGTCCCAGGGTTCGGACTGGTCGCGCGACAATGGGGCCGGCGAGCGCCAGCGCGAGGGCGTCGACGCCGCGGCGAGCGAGGGGCTGGGCGACCCTGGCGTGGTGGGCGCGCGCGGCTCGGTGGACGATACGGTTCAGGCGCCCACCGCCCAGATCGGCGCCGTCAGCCAGGCCCGGGTGGCCGGCGACGCGGCGCAATGCCGCGCGCTGCAGGCCCAGCTGGCCGCGCTCACCGGCGACAACGCCCCCGATCCCTACGCCCGCGTGAAGTCCCTGCAGATATATCTTTCCCGGATCACTCAGATGACCCCGGCGATGATGGACACCGAGATCGCAAGTCGAACGGCGCTGCGGAATCGGGTGATCTCAAACAATGAGAAACTCGATAGGGAGAATAGCTATACCGGGCCGAGTAACCGGCACTTGGACCCGCAGACCAGCCTCCTCGTGGACCTGAGGAACGCCCAGGCGATGGGTGTCGGCGTCGATGACGTGAAAGCCAGGGCCACCCGGATGTTGGCCGACGCCCAGCGAGAGGCCGATCAGTACGCCGCCCTCATCCGGGATCAGATTCGCGACCTGCAGGCGCAGATTGGCGACCTTGGATGCGCAAATTTCCTGTCCACGACATCTGCCTCCAACCAGTAACCTCGGAAACGAACCTTCGCCGCCAAGCCATCTTCGTCTCAGGATCGCAGCCATGACCCGCACCGTCTCTAACCGCACCTCCACCCTCGCCGCCCTTGCCGCCGCCGTGGGCTTGATCGCCCTGGCCGCGCCGACATGGTCGTGCCCCACCAGGGGTGGAAATTCGAGCAGCGGCGGAGGGAACATGTCCCAGGGTTCGGACTGGTCGCGCGACAACGGCGCCGGCGAGCGCCAGCGCGAGGACGTCGACGCCGCCGCGAGCGAGGGGATGGACGACCCCGCCGTGGTCGGCGCGCGCGGGTCGGGAGACGATACGGTTCAGCCCCCTGCCGCCCAGATCGGGGCCGTGAGCCAGGCCGTGGCGTCCGGCGACGCCGCCCAATGCCGCGTGCTGCAGGCGCGGATCGCGGACCTGACCAGCTCAAACGCGCCCAATCCCTACGCCGAAGTGAACCGCGCGCAGCTGTACTACACCCGGATCACCCAGATGACTCCCGATAAGCTGGACGCCGAGATCGCCACCTACCAGGAGCAAGTGAAGCGGGCGCAACTACTTATGGCCCATATGAGCTCGCTGGTGGATGCCAAGCAGATGAATGCGCTCATCGCCGAGGCCAACCAGAAGCTCAGCCTCCTCGTGCCCCTGAGGGCCGCCCAGGCGGTGGGCTTCAGCGTCCAAGACGTGACAGCCAAGGCCGCGGATCAGTTCATAGCCGCCACCAAGGTCGCCGAACAGGCTGTCGCCAACACCCAGGCGCAGATCCGCGACCTGAAAGCGCAGATGCATGATCTGGGCTGCGATACGCTTCTTCCAGCGACGTCCGCCTCCAACCAGTAACTCACGGCGCGTTGGCGGTCTCGCCAGCTTGACCTCGGGCGTGCGAGGCCCCGCGACGCGCCGTCAACGGTGCCGTCTTACGCCCTTCCCAGCAACGCCTCGACGATTAGGTCCGCTGCTTCTTCCGCAGTCATCTTGGTGGTGTCGATGTGGATTTCCGGAGCGGCGGGGGCTTCGTAGGGACTATCGATGCCGGTGAAGTTGGCGAGCTGGCCGGCGCGCGCCTTCTTATAGAGGCCCTTGACGTCGCGGGCTTCGGCTTCGGCGAGCGGGATGTCGACGTGGACCTCGATGAATTCACCCGGAGCCATCATCTCGCGGACCATCCGCCGCTCGGCGGCAAACGGAGAGATGAAGGCGGTGATGACGATCAGCCCGGCGTCGGTCATCAACCTCGCCACCTCGCCCACCCGGCGGATATTTTCCACGCGATCGGCGTCGGTGAAGCCCAGGTCCCGGTTCAGCCCATGACGCACATTGTCGCCGTCGAGCAGGAAGGTGTGGCGATTCATCCGGTGCAGCTTCTTGCTAACCAGATTGGCGATGGTCGACTTGCCGGCGCCCGACAGACCGGTCAGCCACAGGACGGCCGGCTTCTGGTTCTTGAGTTGGGCTTGCTGTTCGCGGCCGACATCGACCGGCTGCCAGTGAAGGTTCTGCCCGCGCCTTAGGGAGAAACGGATCATACCGGCGGCGACGGTCGCATTGCTGACCTTGTCGATCAGGATGAAGCCGCCCAGATCGCGGCTATCCTGGTATGGTTCGAAGACGATCGGCCGGTCGGTGGAAAGATTGGCGACGCCGATGGCGTTCAGTTCCAACGTCTTGGCGGCCAAGTGCTCCAGGGTGTTGACGTTGACTTGGTATTTCGGCGCCTGGACGGTCGCCGAGACAAGCTGCGTCCCCAGCTTCATCCAGTAGGGTCGACCCGGAAGCATCGGCTCATCGGCCATCCACACGATCGTCGCTTCGAACTGGTCGGCGATTTGGGGGCGAGCGTTGGCCACGGAGATTACGTCTCCGCGCGAGCAGTCGATCTCGTCGGTGAGGGTGAGGGTCACCGATTGGCCGGCCACCGCCACATCCAGATCGCCGTCGAGGGTGACGATCCGCGCCACCTGCGAGATCTTGCCCGATGGCAGGATACGCACCGGATCGGCGGGCTTTATCGCGCCGCCGGCGATGAGTCCCGAAAAGCCGCGAAAGTCGAGGTTCGGCCGATTGACCCACTGGACGGGCATGCGGAACGGTCCCGCCCGACCGGCCGCCTGATCGATCTCCACGGTCTCGAGATGTCCGATCAGGGTGGGCCCGCCGTACCAGGGCGTATGGGGTGAGAGCGCGGTGACGTTGTCGCCCTTGAAGGCCGAGATCGGCAGGGCGGTAAAATCGGTAATCCCAATGGATATGGCGAAGGCGCGGTAGTCGGCGACGATGGCGTCAAAGGTCGCCTGGTCATAGGACACCAGGTCCATCTTGTTCACCGCCAGCACCAGCTTGCGGATGCCTAGCAGATGAGCGAGGTAGCTATGTCGGCGGGTCTGGGTGAGCACCCCCTTTCGCGCGTCGATCAGGATCACGGCCAGATCGGCGGTCGACGCGCCGGTCACCATGTTGCGGGTGTACTGCTCGTGGCCGGGCGTGTCGGCGACGATGAACTTGCGCTGGTCGGTGGCGAAGAAGCGATAGGCGACGTCGATGGTGATGCCTTGCTCGCGCTCGGCGGCGAGTCCGTCCACCAGCAGCGCGAAGTCGATCTCCTGGCCCTGGGTGCCGAACCGGCGGCTATCGGCCTCAAGCGCCGCCAACTGATCGGTGAAGATCAGCTTGGAGTCGTAGAGCAGCCGGCCGATCAGCGTCGACTTGCCATCATCGACGCTGCCGCAGGTGATGAAGCGTAGCAGCGACTGGTGTTGGTGCGCGGCCAGGTAGGCGTCGATGTCGCGGGCGACGAGATCCTGCGCCCGATAGCCGCCGTCGAGGGCGGGAACGGCGCGGGCCATCAGAAATAGCCCTCCTGCTTCTTCTTCTCCATGCTCGCCGTCTGGTCGTGGTCGATGGCGCGGCCCTGGCGTTCGGATGTCGTGGTCAGCAGCATCTCCTGAATGACCTGGGGCACGCTCGCAGCCTGGCTCTCCACGGCGCCGGTGAGAGGATAGCAGCCCAACGTGCGAAAGCGGATCGACCTCGGGACCGGCGTCTCGCCGTCCTTCAGCCGGAAGCGTTCATCGTCGACCATCAGGATGAGGCCGTCGCGCACGACGGTGGGCCGTTCCGCGGCGAAATACAGCGGCACGATGGGGATCTTCTCAAGGTGGATGTATTGCCAGACGTCCAGCTCGGTCCAATTGGAAAGCGGGAAGACGCGGATCGACTCCGCCGGGGCTTTCTTGGTGTTGTACAGCCGCCAGAGCTCCGGCCGCTGGTTTTTGGGATCCCAGCGATGATTGGCCGAGCGGAAGGAGAAGATCCGCTCCTTGGCGCGGGACTTTTCCTCATCGCGCCTGGCCCCGCCGAAGGCGGCGTCGAAACCGTATTGGTCAAGCGCCTGCTTCAGGCCTTCGGTCTTCCACAGGTCGGTGTGCAGCGAGCCGTGGTCAAACGGGTTGATGCCGCGAGCCTTGGCGTCCGGATTCTGGTGGACGATGAGCTGCATGCCGCTGTCTTTTGCCATCTTGTCGCGCAGTTCGTACATCGCCTTGAACTTCCAGGTCGTATCGACATGGAGCAGCGGAAAAGGCGGGACCGAAGGAAAGAACGCCTTGCGCGCCAGATGCAGCATCACGGCGCTATCCTTGCCCACCGAATAGAGCATCACCGGTCGCTGCGTCTCGGCGACGACCTCGCGCATGATGTGGATGCTTTCCGCCTCCAGGCGCTGGAGATGGGTGAGAGGCGCAACTTGCTTGGCGGCGCGGCTTCGATCGGGACGAGACAAGCGTGAGTACTCCAAAAGTCGATCCGGCATGAACACCAAATGGGGACTCTTGGCCACCCGAGGCGAACGCGCGCCTAATCCGTCGCGCTCAACACCGCGCTAAGCTTGCCCGCGATTTCGTCGATATGCGCGTTCTCGATGATCAAGGGGGGCGACAGGGCGATGGTGTCGCCGGTGATGCGGATGAGCAGGCCTTGGTCAAAACAGCGCTGGAAGACCTCCGTGGCCCGGGCCCCGGGGGCGTCGGGACGCGGCTCGAGCTCGATGCCGGCGACCATGCCCAAATTGCGCACGTCGATGACGTGACGGATTCCGCGCAGGCCGTGCACCGCGTCGGCGAAAGGCGCGCTCATGGCGCGGGCGCGCTCGAACAGATCCTCTTCCTCGTAAATGTCGAGGGCGGCGATGCCGGCGGCTGCGGCCAGGGGATGGCCGCTGTAGGTGTAGCCATGAAAGAGTTCGATCCCCGGCGCCGCGCCCTCCACAATGGCGTCGTAGATGGATGAACTGGCCACCACCGCGCCCATGGGAACCGCCGCGTTGGTGAGCCCCTTGGCGCAGGTGATCATGTCGGGGGTGACCCCGAAATGCTGGGCGGCCGTGGCCGCGCCCAGGCGTCCAAAGGCGGTGATCACCTCATCGAAGATCAGCAGTATGCCGTGGCGCGTGGCGATCTGGCGAAGTCTCTCGAGGTAGCCCGCGGGCGGGACAAGGACGCCGGTGGATCCCGCCACCGGTTCGACGATCACCGCGGCGATGGTTTCGGCGCCATGCAAGGCGACGAGACGCTCCAGGTCATCGGCGAGGTCCGAGCCTTGGGCTCGCTGCCCGCGATGGAAGACCCCCTGAGCCGGGTCATGGGTGTGGCGCATGTGATCGACGCCCGGCAGCAAGGAACCGAACGCACGGCGGTTGGCAGCCATCCCCCCAACGGAAATGCCGCCAAAGCCGACCCCGTGATAGCCGCGCTCGCGGCCGATAAGGCGGGTCCGCGACCCCTGGCCAATCGCTCTTTGGTAGGCCAGGGCGATCTTCAGGGCGCTGTCGACGGCCTCGGAGCCCGAGTTGCAGAAGAACACCCGATTGAGGGGGCTCGGAAACATCCCCGCCACGCGATCAGCCAGTTCGAAGGCCAGCGGGTGGCCGAGCTGGAAGCTTGGCGCGAAATCGAGTTCGCCGGCTTGCCGGGCGATCGCCTCGACAATCCTTTGTCGGTTGTGGCCGGCATTGACGCACCACAGGCCGGCCACGCCATCGAGCACGGCTCGGCCATCGGGGGTGAAGTAGTGCATGTCCTTGGCGCGGGCCAGGAGCCGCGGACGCGACTTGAAGCCGCGATTGAAGGTGAACGGCATCCAGAACGCATCAAGGGAATTGGAGCGTGGCGCGGGCATGGTCGCTTCCTATCTTGGTGACGGCTCGCCGAGCGGATGGTCGCCGTGGCTCTTGGGCGGCCGCATGAAGACGGCGGCGACGAAAACCATGCCGATGACGCCGGCGTAAAGTTGAAAGGTTGATCCGAACCCGCCGCTGGAGTCGCGCAACAAGCCGCCGAGAGTCGGCCCCAGCGCCGAGACCGTTCCGACGAGGCAGGTCAGGGAGAAGATTTCCAGGTTGTGACCTCGGCCATAGTAATTGAGCAGGAGCATGGCGACGGCCAAGGCCGTGAGCCCAAAGCCAAGGCCGCTGCCTGTCGCATAGATCAGCATCATCGGCACATTGTGGGCGACGCTGAGCGCCGCCGATCCGATCGCCAGCGCGCCCAGAGCAAAAATCAATAAGTAACGCGGATCGACGTAGTCTCCCATGACTCCGCCCACGGCGCGCACACCGGTCTGCACAAGCGCTTCGAGGCTGAGCATGGCGCCGGCGAGTG
>PMOM01000215.1 GCA_003161535.1 Caulobacteraceae bacterium
AGGGCGTAGTCCCGCCAATGGCCGGCGGCCACCATGCGCCCGTAGAGGCTGAGAAGCTGATTAAGTTCCTTGCGGTCGAAAAAGACGAAGCCAAAATGCGATTGCGGCGCGCGCTGCGGGACTGAATCGGTGGCCATCGCCTACAATCTAGACCGCATCGCCGAAATTGGCGAGATGGCCCAGCTATCCGCCGCGCCCCCTTGGGAAACACCTCGAAGCGTAGCCGTGAAATGACCTTAGTTCGGCCCCGCGTCCGCCGGTTTGCCGGGCGATCAAGCGCTTCGTCGGCTGATCGGAGCGCTTTTGAAGCTTCGGATTCTGAAACAGCCCCCCAGCCCTCGGAGTTCAGGGCTTCCGGTCAGCCGACGATCCCCTCCAGGGCCCCGTGACTCATCCCCTCCAGTCGCGGGGCTTCCTGGGTTGCAGGCCTCGGCGAACGCGCCCCTGACGCCTTGAAAGCACCTTTTTTCGGTCTCGCGCCCGCCCGCTTGAAACGCGATGTTTTGCTTCGTCGGCTGATTGGGCGCCTCGGATTCGGATCCTGAACAGCCCCCCCAGCCCCCTGGATTTGGGGTCCTGATTGGTCGACGATTTGCCTGCAAAGGCGCTCCCCGCCGCTGGCCCCCTCCGGCGCGGGGAGCTTTTGCATCCAGCCCGCGCCTTTTCGTTTCAACCGCCTTCAGGGCGCCGCGCCGGGACCCTTGAGCGCCCCGAGAATCGCGCCGCCGCGAGGCGCCTGGATAATGACAAGCCCGGTCAGTCCCTCTCCGGCGACCGGCGCCTTGAACACCCTGGACCGGCCCGTCCACACTCCCAGGCGCGCCAGCTGACGCACGACATTCTTGTGCGGGACGGTGGCGCCGCGATTGTCGCCGGCCTTGACCTCGACGTCCTGCTGCCGCGGATCAAAGCTCACCCACCAGACCTCCGCGCCGCCGCGCGGCGGGCGACCCGACCCCACGGCCACCCGGCCGCCCGGCAGAAATGCGATATCGGGAGACCGGCCAGGCGCGCGCCGCGCCTGACGAATGAGCGTATCGATCGCCGCGGCCTTGTCGCCGGCGGCCTGGGCCGCCCCGTTGACGATCACCTGAGGGGTATAGACATCGCGCAGACCCAGCCGATGTTCGTAAAGCCGCTGCCGATCGGCGAATTGCGGCTGAGCGAAGGTGTCCTTCCAGCCAAGATAGTCCCAGTAATCCACCGGCCAGGTCAGGGCGATCAGCCCGGGCCTGTCGGCCAGCTGAGCGATCAGGGCATTGGCCTTGGCGCACGATGAACAGCCCTGGGCCGTGAACAGCTCGACCATCACCACCCGGCGCGCCGAGGCGAGGCCCGGCGTCGTCAGCAGGGCGCAGGTGAGCAGCAGAAGAGCGGCGCGTCTCATGCGGTGGCAATTAAGCGGAGTTTCTTAGCGACGCGGTTCACGAAACTGTGTTGTCAGGCCGCGTCCCTGGCCAGGTTCCGCAAGACGAAGTTGAGAATGCCGCCGTTCCTGAAATAGGCCAGTTCGGTCGCTGTATCGATGCGGCAGCGAACCGGGAACCGGGCGATCTTGCCATCGCTGGGGCGATAGAGCTCGACCATAAGCTGGCGGCGCGGATGGATCGTGGCCAGATCCCGGATGGTGACGATCTCTTCGCCGGTCAGACCCAGGCGCTGCCAGCCGTCGGCGATGAACTGCAGGGGAAGCACGCCCATGCCGACCAGATTCGAGCGGTGGATGCGTTCGAAACTCTCGGCGATCACCGCCCGCACGCCCAGCAGCTTGGCGCCCTTGGCGGCCCAGTCGCGGGACGATCCGGTGCCGTATTCCTTGCCCGCGAAGACCACCGATCCGCGCCCCTCGGCCTTGTAGCGCATGGCCGCGTCGTAGATCGGCATGACTTCGCCGGAAGGGAAATGGCGCGTGACGCCACCCTCGATATCGGCGGTGATCTTGTTGCGGATGCGGATGTTGGCGAACGTGCCGCGCATCATCACCTCATGGTTGCCGCGTCGGGCCCCATAGGAATTGAAGTCGGCCTGGGCGACCTGATGCTGGGAGAGGTATTCGCCGGCCGGCGAGGTCTTGCGGATGTTGCCGGCCGGGCTGATGTGATCGGTGGTGATGGAATCGCCGAAAATGCCTAGGATTCGCGCCTCTAGGATGTCGCCGATCGGCTCGGGGGTCATGGTCAGACCCTCGAAATAGGGCGGATGCTGGATGTAGGTGGAGCCGATTTCCCAGGCGTAGGTCTGGCCGCCGGAGACCTTGATGGCCTGCCAGCTTTTGTCGCCCTTGAAAACGTCCTTGTAGCGGGCGGCGAACATCTCGCTTCCCACCACTTTTCGCTGGACCTCGGCGATCTGCTTGTTGGTGGGCCAGATGTCCTTGAGGAAGACGTCCTTGCCGCCCTTGCCCTGGCCCAGCGGCTCAGTCGCCAGATCGATCAGCATGGAGCCGGCCAAGGCGTAGGCCACCACCAGCGGCGGGGAGGCCAGATAGTTGGCCCGCACGTCCGGATTGACCCTTCCTTCGAAGTTCCGGTTGCCCGAAAGCACCGAGACGGCCACCAGGTCGCCGTCCTGCACGGCCTTGGAAATCGGCTCCGATAGCGGGCCGGAATTGCCGATGCAGGTGGTGCAGCCATAGCCCACCAGATTGAAGCCGAGCGCGTCGAGAGGCTTGGTGAGCCCCGCCTTGGTCAGATAGTCGGTGACCACCTGGGAGCCGGGCGCCAGGGAGGTCTTGACCCACGGCTTGACCTGCAAGCCCTTGGCGACGGCGTTCTTGGCCAGCAGTCCCGCGGCGATCAGCACGCTGGGGTTGGAGGTGTT
>PMOM01000159.1 GCA_003161535.1 Caulobacteraceae bacterium
ACGTAACGGGAACATTCATTGCCCCTGGAGAGGTGGAATGATAATGCCACCCGCGGCTTTTGACCTGGTGGGTCGGCGGCCCAAGGAGGAAGCCCGAGACATGAGCGTGGCGCTCGAAACCAAGCTTGGGCATTCAGAGGCGGCGGGCCTCTCGAGCGGCGGGCCTTCACGAACCCTACCCGAACCTTTCGCCGCCTGGTTCGCGCGGCGCGGCTGGACGCCTCGCGACCATCAGCTGGCCCTCGTGGAAAAGGGCCGCCGGGGGCGTCATGCACTGCTGATCGCGCCAACGGGCGGCGGCAAGACCCTGGCCGGGTTCCTGCCCAGCCTGATCGAGATCTCCCAGCGCCCCGCCCCCAACACGTCGCCGGGAATTCACACCCTCTATATTTCGCCGCTGAAGGCCCTGACGGTCGATGTCGAGCGCAATCTGCTGGCGCCGATCGCCCAGATGGGCCTTGCCGTGAAGGCGGAGTCGCGCACAGGCGACACCGGCGCGGCGCGCCGCCAGCGCCAGCGAATCAAGCCGCCGGACATTCTGCTTACCACGCCCGAACAGCTGGCCCTGTTCTGCGCCTGGGAAGGCTCGCGGCGTTATTTAGAGGATTTGAAATGCGTAATTGTCGACGAAATCCACGCCATCTGGCCCTCGAAGCGCGGCGATCTGCTCAGTCTTGGTCTGGCGCGGCTGCACGCCCTCGCGCCGGGCTTGCGACGCGTCGGCCTGTCGGCCACGGTCGATGACCCCGATCTCATTCGGGGCTGGCTGTCGCCTGGCGATCTTGACGACGTCGACCTGGTGCGCGGCGCGCCTGGGGCGGCGCCCGTGGTCGATGTGCTGCTGTCGCACGATCAGGTCCCCTGGGCCGGCCACACCGCCCGCCACGCCATGCCCGAGGTCTATGACGCCATCCGCGGCGCCCGCACGGCGCTGATTTTCGTCAACACCCGCTTCCAGGCCGAGTTCGCCTTTCAGGAACTGTGGCGCCTGAACGAGGACAATCTGCCCATCGCCCTGCACCATGGATCACTGGCCCCCGAACAGCGGCGCAAGGTGGAGGCGGCGATGGCGCGCGGAGAGCTGCGCGCCGTGGTGTGCACGTCCACCCTTGACCTTGGCGTCGACTGGGGCGACGTGGATCTGGTCATCCAACTGGCGTCTCCCAAGGGCGCCTCGCGCATGGTCCAGCGCATCGGCCGCGCCAACCACCGCCTCGACGAGGCCAGCCGCGCCCTTTTCGTGCCGGCCAATCGTTTCGAGATGCTGGAGTGCCAGGCGGCCCGCGAAGCCATCGCGCAAAACGCCTTCGACGCCGAGACCCGCCGCGTCGGAGCCTTGGATGTCCTGGCCCAGCACATCATGGGCTGCGCCTGCGCCGAGCCCTTCGATCTGGTGGCGCTCTACGAGGAAGTTCGAGGGGCGGGTCCTTATCGGGATCTCGCCTGGGAGGACTATGAGGCGGTGGTCGACTTCGTCGCCACCGGCGGCTACGCCCTGCGCGCCTACGACCGCTTCGCGCGCATCGTCAAAGGCCGCGATGGCCTGTGGAAAGTCCGCAATGCTCAGATGGCCTTGCGCCATCGCCTGAATGTCGGGGCGATCGTCTCGCCCGCCATGCTGTCGGTGCGTCTGGCCGGCCGGCGCGGGGTCGCGGGGCGCAAGATCGGCGAGGTGGAGGAAGGCTACCTCGAGGTCCTGGAGGCGGGCGACACCTTCATCTTCGCCGGGCGCGTCTGGCGGCTGATGGGGGTTACGGGCCTCGACGTGCTGGTGACGCCCGCCCCGCCGGGCGAGGACGCCAAGATGCCCTCTTGGGGCGGCTCGAAATTCGCCCTGTCCACCTTCCTGGCCCGCAGGGTGCGGGCGATGATGTCCGACGCCCACCATTGGGAGGTGCTGCCCCCCGACGTGCGCGAGTGGCTGGAAGTTCAGCGGGAACACTCGGCCATTCCGGCCGAGGACGAAATGCTGCTGGAGACCTTCGCGCGCGGGGCGCGGCATTTCCTGGTCTGCTATCCCTTCGAGGGGCGGATCGCCCACACCACCTTGGCCATGCTGCTGACGCGGCGCCTGGAGCGCGCCGGGATTGGGCCGCTGGGCTTCGTGTGCAACGACTACGCCTTGGCCGTCTGGTCGCTGAGGCCCATGGGGGGCCTCGATTTCGCCGACCTGTTCGCGCAGGACATGCTGGGCGATGACCTGGAGGCGTGGCTGGCGGAGAGTTCGATGATGAAAGGCGCCTTCAAGGGCTGCGCCCTCGTCTCGGGCCTGATCGAGCGGCGTTTCCCCGGCGAGCGCAAGAGCGGGCGGCAGGTGATGTTCTCCACCGACCTGATTTACGATGTCCTGCGCCGCCATCAGCCCGACCATCTGCTGCTGCGCTGCGCGCGCGAAGACGCCGCCACCGGCCTGATCGATGTGGCGCGCCTGGGCCAGATGTTAGAGCGCATCAGGGGGCGCATCCGCCATGCCGCGCTCGAACATCTCTCGCCGTTCTCGGTGTCGGTGATTCTGGAGATCGGCCGGCAACGTTCGCCGGGAGGGGCCGGGGAAATGATCTTGACCGAGGCGGCCGAGGACCTGATCGCCGAGGCGACCGCGTGAGCGCCGCCGCCGCCCACCATCACTACGTCGTCGCCGATCACCCCGAGGGCGGCCTGCGCCTGAACTTGGCGGGCGTGGAGATCGTCTGCCGTCCCACCGGCGGGCTGTGGCTGGAGGCTTGGCGCGCCCTGATCGTCGCCGATCTGCACTTCGAGAAGGGGTCTTCCTTTGCCGCGCGCGGCCAACTTCTGCCGCCCTACGACACCCGCGAGACCCTCCGCAGGCTGGAAGCCGAAGTGACCGCCCTGGCGCCGCGCATCCTGGTTTTTCTGGGCGACACGTTTCACGACCGCGGTGGCGAGGCGCGCCTGGCCCGGGATGATCGCGAGCGCATCGACGCCTTGGCCAGAGGGCGCACCCTGGTGTGGGTGGCGGGCAATCACGACGCCGAAGGTCCCTGCGACCTGGCTGGCGAGACCGCCGCCCATCTGTCCATCGGCGGCCTCGATCTGGCGCACGCTCCTTCCGAGGGACCCGTGCTAGGCGAGGTCGCCGGACATCTGCATCCCTGCGCGCGCGTGCGCGCCCTGGGGGCCAGCGTGCGGCGGCGTTGCTTTGTCACCGACGGCGAGCGGTTGATCCTGCCGGCCTTCGGCGCTTTCGCCGGCGGCCTGAACGTCCGCGACCGGGCCTTCGGACCCCTCATGAACCGCCCGCCGCTGGCCGCCGTGCTGGGGGCCGGGCGCGTCCACGCCGTGGGCTGGGCGTCCTTGCGACCCGACTAGGGCGTCACCGCCGCGCCTATCTTGGAATGAGGCTTTCGCCCGATTGGCCCGGATCGGCTGGCGGAGTCGGCGGCGGAACGGCGGGCCGGTGGTGGACCACGGGCCGGGGCGCGGGCTTGGCCGTGTGATGCGGCGGACTGGCGGTCACCGGCGCCGCTTTGGACGAAACCGCCTGAGGCTGAACAGATTGGGGCTGAACTGTCTTGGGCGCGGCGGTCGCCGGAGTGGGTGGCGGCGGCGCCGCGGGGAGCGTCGCGGCCGGCTCGGACGCCGTGACCGGGACCGGCGTCGCCGCGGGCGTGGCCTCCTGTTCGCGGATCAACAGGAATGCGGCCACCCCCAGACAAAGCAGAATCGCCGCGGCGACACTCCAGGCGAGGCCGTTGCGCCTACGCGGCGCGGGTCTGGCCATGGCGGGCGTGAAGGGCGTGACGGGGGCTTGAAGCGCGCGCACGCGATGGGACAATGCGCCACCCATTTCGGCCACTTCCAGCGCCAGCCGGCGGGTCGCCAGGTCGGAGCGCGCCTCGACCCCTTGCACCTGTCCGGCGAGTTCGGCGGTGACAATTCCCAGGCGCGCTTCCAAGGCGCGATGCGACGCCTCGAGGTCGTGCAGCATTTGCGTCAGGGCTTCGGGCGAATGGGCTTCCTGATTGTGAAACCGATCGACCGGGTGGTTGACGCCCGCGCCCGTCTGAGGGTCGAATGTCACGCCTGAGCGTTCCGCCGGGGTCATCCGATTCGTTCTCCCGCTATGGCCGCCAGCCTATCGCATCCTCGCGGCATGTAAACGCGGGGCTCGGGCGGGCACGTCGCCGCGCGGCGCTCGTTGACTTCGCCTCGACGCCACCACGCGCCGGAAAGTTTCGGGCGTTCAGGCTCGGCGAGAACCGCCCCCGTTCGCGGGCCTAGTGAACCGCCTCAACCTGCCCGCGAATTTCGCCCTTCGGGTACTGGGCGGTGTGGACGTTGATGTACCAAAGGCCGGCGCGCAGATCGCCGATCTGGCCGTCGTTCAGGTTCGCCGTGCCGACGATCGGGCTGGCCAGCGGGGCGGTCAGGCCCACCGTGACACCGGCGGCCACTCCCGGCGCGGCGGGTCCGTGGAAATGGGCCATGGTGGCCGCACCAGTCAGGCCGGAATATTCGATTTTCCAGTCCAGCATCTTGCTGTCGGTATCCAGAGTGACCTGGGCCGTCCCGACGCCTTTGGTCACATTCGGCGGCGTCTCGGACGCCCCGTTGAGTTTGGCGGTGTAGTGGATGACCTCGGCGAGCGCCGTGCTGGCGATGAAACAGGCGCCCAAGGCGAGGGCGGCGACGATGGCGTTGCGCATGTGGTTTTCCCCGATATCGAAAGTGGTCAAAGCGAACCTTAGCCTTGCTCGGGGGCCGGGGCCAGTCCGACTCGTCGACCGCCCGCCCGCCCTTTCGTTCGGGGTCCCGGCCCAGGCTCGATCGGGCGCTCGGAAAACCCGACGTTGACGACGGGGACCGCCCTGGCCAGACCGATCGCCTTGGCCTTCAGGTCCGGCACGATCTGGAACAGCAGTTCGCTCTTGATGCGAAAGGCGTCGCGGGGGTTGGCGACATAGGCGAAGGCGGTGAACTCCAGGGCGCCGTCCCTGACGTCGGAGAGATAGACCGCGGCGGCCGGCTCGCGCAGAACCTCGCCGTGCCCGGTAAGCCGGGCCAGCAGGGTCTTCTTCACCGCCGCCGGGTCCGCCGCGGCGTCGACCTTGAGCACGATGCGCAGGCGGGCGAGCGCGGCGCCGTGGGTGACGTTGCGCACGGCCTTTGAGACCAGGTCGGAGTTGGGCACGATGAGCTTCGAGCGGTCCATCATCTCGATTTCGGTGGCCCGGATGTTGATGCGTTTGACGTCGCCCTCAAGCTCCCCGATGGCGATCCAGTCGCCCACCTGGATCGGCCGTTCGGCCAGCAGGATGAGACCGGAGACGAAGTTGCCGATGATCGACTGAAGGCCAAAGCCGATTCCCACCGAAAGGGCGCTGGCGAAGAGCGCGATCTGGCTGAAGCTGAGCCCGAGATAGGCGAAGGCCACGAGGATGGCGATCAGGGCGCCAAAATAGGTGATCGCCGCCACCACCGAGGTGCGCAGGCCCACATCCAGCCGCGTCTTGGGCAGATAACGCACCTCCATCCAGCCGCGCACCGCCCGCGTGGCCGCCAGGCCGAACAGGAACAGCGCCACGCTACCCAGAATGGCGCCAGGAGAGATCGCCGCCTGGCCCAGGTGGAAGGCGACATTGGCCGAGGCGAGGCGGCCAAGGACATCGGCCGGGCTTGTGCCGAAGGGCGCCAGTATGGCCGCCCATCCCAGCACCAGCAGGACAAGTCGCGCCAATCCCGAAATCAGCACGCCCAATTGTTCCATCGCTCCGGCGGAAAGGCCCAAGGCCGTCTCGATGGCGCGGCCCAGGCGGCTGCGGGGTGACAGGAGCGCCGGGAAGAGGTCGTCGGCCAGCCTCAGGGACAGGAACAGAATCCCCAGGACGGCGGCGATCCACACCGTCTCGCGCATCAGGAAGCTGGCCAGGGCCAGATAGCCGGTCACCACGGCTGCCAAGGCGCCAAGCACGGCGATCCACGCCGCCAGAGCCGCCAGAACCCACGGCAGGCGCGAGCCGAACGCACCCCGGCTGGGGCGCGCCGAACGGGCCGCCAGATGCGCCACACGCGCGCGCGCTGTCATGGCCAGGGCGCCGCCCACCGCCGCCAGCTCGATCAGCACCGTGCAGCAATCGCTGGCCACCGAGGTCGGCAGGCTTGAACCGAGCGCCGCGTTGACGCCCACCACCAAGCTCGCCAAGGCCGCGGCCCAGCCGATCAGGCCCGGATAGGGCGCCAGGCGCGCCACCATATCGTCGGGAATCGGCGCCAACCGCCAATCGGGTCGCCCCGGCGACAGCACCGCCCGCCCAAGTCCCTCCAAGAGCGCGGCGAACACCACCACGCGAACCAGCAGGGCGCTCAGATGGGCGAAAGCCGGCGTCAAGGCGTCGGAGCCGACAAAGGCCGCGCGCACGATCGCGCCGGCCAGCAGGGGCGTGAGAACCGCCGCCATCACCAGCCAAAGCGCCAAGGCCGAGCGGCGCAGGGGCGCGTCCGGGGAGCCTCGCTGCGCCCAGCGATGGGCGAGACCGTTGAGGATGACCCGGCCCGGCCCCAGCAGAATGAGACCGATCAGGACCGCCAGGGCCCAGGCGATCGAGTTGCCCGGCTCGCGCGCCGCGGCGTCGAAGCGCGCCCTCTCGGCTTGCGTGGCGACGCTGAGATGATGGGTGTCGGCGGGCAGGGAAGCGGCGAAGTCGCGCCATAGCCCAGGATCAAGCACCGAGCGGCTGGGCGTCCACAGGCGGGCGGAGAAGTCCCGCCGCAGGCGCTCGGCCAGGAGGTTGGCGTCCTGATCGGCTTCCACCGACAACAGGCGCGCCGCCTTGACCTCGCCGTCGACAGCCTCGCGCGAGCGGGCAAGGGCGCGGCGGGCGTCGGCGGTTTGCGGGGCTTCGGGAGGCTGGCCAAGGCCCGGCGGCGGACCAAGCTGGGCGATGCGCGCATCGGCGTCGCTCAGCTGTGGCGTCAGTATGGCGAGCGCGTCGGCGAGCTTGGCCTGGATGGGTCCGATGGCGGCGATGCGCCCGTTGATCTGGGCATCGGTGAGGGCCCCCGTCGGCAGCCCCGAGGCGGCGTCGCGCAGATCGTCCCTCGCCCGGACGATCTCATTGGCCGGTGAATCGCCGGCGGCGGGGAGCGCCGGCTGGGCGCGGGCGCTCAATGCCAGCAAGCCGGGCGCCAGCGCCAGCCACAGCAGAGTCAATCGAAACCAGCGCAAGTTTTTCGCCTCCACGCCGAGACTGGTAGCGCAATGACAGGTTTGCCGCCATGGCGCGGCGCGCGCGGGTTTGCGCGGCCCTGGCGCTTCCCAAGACCGCCAAGTTGCGCGATCTGTGAACACCGCGTGGATGCGAGGGCTTGAGGGCGCCATGAGCCTGCTGATCATCGACCGCGAGACGGTGAGGGCGCTGCTGCCGATGAAGGCTTGCATCGCTCTGATGGGCGAGGCGATGACGGCGCTCTCGGTGGGCGCCACCCAGCAACGCCTGCGGCAGATCATTCCCCTGGCCGGCGGATCGGCCTTCGGCATCATGCCCGGCGCCACGGCTGACACTTTCGGCGCCAAGCTGATCAGCGTCTTTCCGGGCAACTTCGCCAAGGGACTGCAGTCTCACCAGGGCGTGGTGGTGATCTTCGATCCAGACTCGGGCGCGCCGGTCGCCATCCTGCACGCCGGGGAAATCACCGCCATTCGCACCGCGGCCGCCAGCGCCGCGGCCACCGACGTCCTGGCCAGAACCGGCGCCCATCGCCTGGCCATACTGGGCTACGGCGAGCAGGCGCTGGCTCACGCGCGAGCCATGATGCTGGTGCGCCCGATCGCCGAGATCCGCCTGTGGGGTCGCTCGCCTGACCGCGCCCGGGACCTCGCCCGGCGCTTGGAGGCCGAGCTTGAGCGGCCGGTCAGCGTAAGCCCGACGGCTCGCCACGCGGTGACGGGCGCCGATATCGTCTGCGCGGTGAGCGGGGCGGCGGAGCCCATCCTGCTTGGCGAGTGGATCGCCGATGGCGTCCACGTCAATCTCGTCGGCTCCGGCGGGCCGGTCGCGCGCGAAGTCGACGACGCCCTGGTGGTCCGCGCCCGCGTCTTCGCCGACCATCGCCCATCGGTGCTCGCTCAGGGCGCCGAGGTGCTGCACGCCATCGAAGGCGGCCTGATCGACGAGTCTCATGTCCTGGGCGAAATCGGCGAGGTGATGTCCGGCGCCAGGCCCGGTCGCCTGAACGACACCGACGTGACCGCCTATAAGTCGCTGGGAACGGTGGTCCAGGATCTGGCCAGCGGCTGGCGGGTCTACCGCGCGGCGCTGGCGGAGGGCCGGGGCGTTACCGTCGAGTTCTAGGGAGTGGGTGGGTCAACTCAACGCCATCTCGCACTGGGCGCCGCCTTACGCTTTCGGGCTGAAGACAAACGTCCTTGCGCGGACTAATCTCGCGGCGAGGGAGAGCGGCGCTGCATGACCACGTCGAGCGCGAGTGAGAGTGGACCGGCCGGCGCGCGCCGGCCCTGGCCGCTGCTGAAGTCCTTCGCCGGCTACAAACTCGCCCACATCGCTCCCGATTTGCTGGCGGGGGTGACCCTGGCCGCCGTGGCCATTCCCGAACAGATCGCCACCGCTCGGCTGGGCGGCCTGCCACCGCAGCTGGGCTTCATCGCCTTCATCGCCGCCACGGCGGCCTTCATCGTCTTTGGCTCAAGCCGGCAGGTATCGACGGGCGCGGACTCCACCATCACGCCGATCTTCGCCGGCGCCCTGGCTCTGCTGGCGGCCAGCGGATCGCCGCATTATGGCGCCCTGGCCGCCGCTCTGGGCCTGCTTGTCGGCCTGCTGGTGACCGCGGCGGGCGCGCTGCGCATGGGCTGGATCGGCAATCTGCTTTCCATCCCGGTGACCACCGGCTTTCTGGCCGGCATCGCGGTCCACATCATCGTCTCGCAGATGCCGGCGGCCATGGGGCTGCCCGTCTTGAGCGGCGGTATGCTTCATCGGATCGCCGAGGTCGTCCGCCTGGCGCCGCAAACCAATTTCGCGGCGGTGGCCATCGCGCTCGGCGTCCTGGCCCTGATCGGCGTGGCCCACGCTTTGAGCGCTCGAATCCCCGGCCCCCTGATCGCCGTGGGCCTGGCCTGCCTGGCGGTGTCGGCCCTGCATCTGGACAAGGGGGGCGTCGCCCTGCTGGGTCCGGTGAGCGGCGGCCTCACCCGTCCCGGCCTGCCGGCCCTGAACGGCGCCGACTATGTGCATCTGGCTCCGTTGGCGCTGCTGGTCGCCCTGGTTGTGATGGTGCAGACCGCCGCCACCGCCCGGTCGTTCCCGCAAGCGGCCGAGCCGCCCGATGTCGCCGGCGACTTTCTCGGCGTGGGCGCGGGCAATCTGCTCAGCGGTCTCTTCGGCGCCTTCCCGGTCAACGCCAGCCCGCCGCGCACCGCCATCGTCGCCGAGAGCGGCGGGCGCTCGCAGTTCTCCGGGCTGACCGCCCTGGCGGTGGTGCTCGCCCTGCTGCTCGCGGGAACCGGCTTTCTTCGCCTGGTTCCCCAGGCGGCGCTCAGCGGTGTCCTGCTGTTCGTCGCCCTGCGCATCATCCGGGTCAAGCAGATGGCGGCCATCGCCTCCACCAGTCCGGTCGAATCCCTCCTGGTTCTCGCCACCGCCGCCGGAATTGTTTTCCTGCCCATCGAAAGCGGGGTGGCCATCGGCATCCTCCTGTCCTTGCTGTACGGCCTGTGGTCGGGCGCGCGAATGCATGTGCAGCCCATGCGCCCGATCCCCAAAACCAGTGTGTGGTGGCCGATCAGCGCCGCCGACGCCGCCGCNNGTCGTGCTGGGCTTTCAGGCGCCCTTGACCTTCCTCAACGCCGACGCCTTCGCCCGCCAGTTCCTGGCCGCCGTCTGCCCCCGGGGGGAGGCCGTCAAGCTGGTCGTCCTGGAAGCGGCCGGCATCGTTGACATCGACTTTACCGCCGCCCAAGCCCTCGGGCGCGTGATCGCGGCGTGCCGCGGCGCCGGGACGACCTTCGCCCTCGCCCGCCTGGAATCCCTGGCCGGCCAGGCCGCCCTCACCCGTCTTGGGCTGCGCGAGCTGATCGGCGAGAACCACATCTTCGCCAGCGTCGCCGAAGCGATCGCCGCGCTGGGACCCAAGGGCGCGCGGGCGACAAGGGCCTGACGCACCCGCCCCGGCGGCCTGCGGCCAATAGTCAGATTACGACACCTTGCCACCCATGACTATTGGCGTAAGGTTGACCGGTCGGCGTCGTGCGTGCGTGGGTTGTGTGAAAGTAAGCCGGCGGGTCATTCCGCGAAGTCTCGAGTCTTAACAAGGTTTCGCATAGCGTTCTTTTTGGGGCCAACGCCGTGAGACCGAACCGCGAACGATCGGGCGCCGTGGCGTCTCGCGTGTTGCGCCGGGTGGCTGAGTTCCTGTGGGGCCGCCGCGCCGATGTGGCGCCCCTGGTCGCCCTGATGCTCGTGCCGGCGATCGGCGCCCTGGGTCTGGGCGGCGAGGTTTCCTCGTGGTTCATGATCAACCGCGCCATGCAGAACGCCGCCGATTCCGCGGCCTTGGCGGCGGCCACCAATGCCGACGCGACCAACGACAGCGGGTCGGTCCCAATACCTCGCTATCAGAGGGAGGCCTTGGCGGTCACCTCGAGTTACGGCTTCACCAATGGCGCCAACAATGTCGCGGTCACCGCCACCAACACCGCCGCCTGTCCCGACGGGAGCGGAAACAAATGCTATCAGGTGACCATCAACCAGCCGGTGCAGATTTATCTGGTCGCCATCACCGGCTACAAGGGCGACACCACCCTCAACGGCCAGCCGGCGAAGACCATCAGCGCCAGCGCCATCGCCCGCCCACCCGTCGTGCCGTTGGAATTCTGCATTTTCTCGACAGCCACCGGCAACCAGAACGGGATTCGATCGAACGGCGGATCGAAAGTCGATCTGACCGGCTGCAATGTTATGTCCAACTCCAAAGCCCGCTGCGATGGGTCCAATATGCTGGCCACCTTCGGCGTTGCGGTCGGCAGCAGCAATTGCGGCATCACCCCGCTTCCCAGCCAACCGGTTCTGGCCGATCCCTATTCCCCGCTGGCGGCCAACATACCGGCCAATCCTTGTTCGCCCGCCAATTCAGCGACGTCCTATCCGCAAGAGTCCGGCGTCCTGCCGGCAAGCAATCTCTTGACCGGCTCCCTCACATGGCCGGCGACGAAAACCTTTTGCGGCGACGTCAAGCTCACCGGCAATGTGAACTTGACCACCGCCTCGCCCGGCACGGTCATGGTCATCGAGAACGGCCGGCTTGACCTTAACGGCTTCACCTCGGCGACCCAGCCCGGGTCCGCCCTGACCATCATTTTCACCGGCCCCACGATATCGGGGCTGTCGCCGTCGCATTTCCCCACCGGCGGCGGCGACCTGAACTTCAACGGCCCCACTTCGGGGCCATGGTCGGGGGTGGCGATCTATCAGGATCCCAACTTGCCGTCCGGCGCGGGGATCGACGTCTCCTACACTGGCAACAGCCCCACCTGGAACCTCACCGGCCTGGTGTTCTTTTCCAACGCCAATGTCTCGCTGAGCGGCGCGGTCGGCAAATCGGGCAATGGCTTTAACTGTTTAGTCCTGGTCGATTCCACGTTCCTGGGCAACGGCACCGGCGCGATCTTCGCCAATCCCACGAGCGAATGTAAGGCCGCGGGCCTGGCGCCGCCAACCCAAAGCGATGCCGTGCGCACCGCATTGGTGGGGTGAAAGAGGCGGGTCGCGGGGGCGTCCTGGCGGCAAGGGCCTGACGCATCCGCCGCGGCGGCCTGCGACCAATGGTCAAATTGCGACACCTTGGCGCAATGACTAACGGCTTAAGATGTGACCGGCCAGCCTCGTGCGTACAAGGGCTGTTCGATAGTAAGCTGGCGGGTCATTCCGCGAAGTCTCGAGTCTTAACAAGGTTTCGCAAAGCGTTCTTTTCTGGGGCCGACGGGCGCTCGATATCTTTGGGGCAAATGTCGTGGGAGCGAACCGCGAACGATCGGGCGCCATGGCGTCTCGCGTGTTGCGCCGGGCGGCGGACTTCCTGCGGGGCCGCCGCGCCAATGTGGCGCCCCTGGTCGCCCTGATGCTCGTGCCAACGATCGGCTCCCTGAGCCTGGGCGGCGAGGTTTCCTCCTGGTTCATGATCAACCGCGCCATGCAGAACGCCGCCGATTCCGCGGCTGTGGCGGCGGCCACCAATGCCGACGCGACCAACGACGGCGGCGCGGTTCCCATGCCTCGCTATAAGCGGGAGGCCTTGGCGGTCACCTCGAGCTACGGCTTCACCAATGGCGCCAACAATGTCGCGGTCACCGCCACCAACACCGCCGCCTGTCCCGATGGCAGCGGAAACAAATGCTATCAGGTGACCATCAACCAGCCGGTGCAGATCTATCTGGTCGGCATCACCGGCTACAGGGGCGACACCACCCTCAACGGCCAGCCGGCGAAGACCATCAACGCCACCTCCATCGCCCGGCCGCCCGTCGTGCCGTTGAAATTCTGCATTTTCTCGACAGCCACGGGCAACCAGAGCGGGATTCGATCGAACGGCGGATCGAAAGTCGATCTGACCGGCTGCAACGTAATGTCCAATTCCAACGCCCGCTGCAACGGGTCCAATTTACTCGCCACCTTCGGCGTGGCGGTCGGCAGCAGCGATTGCGGCATAACCCCAATTCCCGACTCGGCGGCGCTGGCCGATCCCTATTCCCTCCTGGCCGCCAACATACCCGCCAATCCTTGCTCGCCCGCCGGCTCAAAGACCTCCTATCCGCAGGAGCCCGGCAAGAATGGAACCCCTTTGCCATCCAGCAATCTGTTGACCGGCTCCCTAACCTGGCCGGCGACGAAGTTTTTCTGTGGCGATGTCCAGCTGACCGGCAACGTGAATTTGACCACCGCTTCGCCCGGCACGGTGATGGTCATCGAAAACGGCCGGCTCGACCTGAACGGCTTCACCCTGGCGACGCAGCCCGGTTCGGCCCTGACCATAATTTTCACCGGTCCGACCGTAGCGAGCCTGTCGCCGTCGCACTTCCCCACCGGCGGCGGCGACCTGAACATCAACGGCCCCACGTCGGGACAATGGTCGGGGGTGACGATCTATCAGGATCCCAATCTGCCCTCTGGCGCGGGGATCGATGTGTCCTATTCCGGCAATAGCCCTACCTGGAACCTGACCGGTCTGGTGTTCTTTTCCAACGCCAATATCACGATGAGCGGCGCGGTCGGCAAATCGGGCAATGGCTATAACTGTTTCGTGCTGGTGGATTACACGCTCCTGATCAACGGCACCGGCTCGGTCTTCGCCAATCCCTTGAGCGAGTGTCAATCGGCCGGCCTCACGCCGCCCACGGGCAGCGATGCCGTGCGCACGGGATTGGTGGGATGAAGGAGTCCGGTCGCGGGCTCTTCCGCCTTTGGTCCGCCTATCGCCGCGATACCCGCGGCGCGGCGGCGGTGGAACTGGCGCTCCTGCTGACCTTTCTGACCATCCCGCTGCTCAACATCATCGACCTCGCCTTCTACGTCTATTGGCGCATGCAGACTGAAAACGCCGCCCAGGCCGGCGCCCAGACGGCCTGGGCCACCTGCAGCTCTCCGCCGCAGTGGCCGGCCACCAATACCAATCTGTGCCCGGGCCTGAGCGCCGCGGTGACGTCCGCCATCGCCAGCACATCGCTGGGCGCAGGCGTGACCCAGGCCGCCGGCTCGCCGGCCGAAGGCTATTATTGCGCCACCACCAGCGGCGCCCTGATCTTGGTGGGGACGGCCGGCACGGTCGGCTCGCCGCCCAGCGGCGCGCCCAATTCCTGCGTCGCCGTGCCGGGGGCGTCGGCGCCCGACGCCGGGCCGGGAGACTATATCCAGATCAGCGTGTCCTACGCCTATAAGCCGCTGGTTTCCGGCGTCTCGGTGGCGTCGTTGCTGCCCAGCCCGATCACCAAGACAACCTGGGCGAGGTTGGAATAGCCATGCGTCGCCTGGTGAAATTTTGGCGTGACCGGGCCGGTTCGAGCGCGGCCGAGTTCGCCCTGGTGTTGCCCATTTTCGTCGCCCTGACGGTGGGGACGATCAACCTGTGTCTGCTGTTCTTCGCCAACACCCTGCTGCACTATACAGTGGCCGACGCGGCCCGTTGCATGTCGGTGAAAACCTTGGTCTGCACCAGCCCATCGGTCACCCAGACCTATGCGCTCTCCCATTACAAGGGGCCGGTGATCACCCCGGTCTTCACCGCCACCGCGGCGGCGTGCGGAAGCTCGGTCAGCGCGACGGCGTCCTTCCCGCTGATCACCGGCCTGGTGAACCTGTCGGTGCCGATGTCCGCTTCGGCCTGCTTTCCCACCTAGAACAGGATGGGCTTTGATTGAAACGCTGCGCGAACGCCGCCCCCTCCACCACCTTCGGTGGTCCCCCTCCCCCGCTGCGCGGGTGAGGATCAAGGACCCTTTCTAGTCCTCCCAAATCCTAAAATGGGGGAGGGGGACCGCGAAGCNNGGGGCGGCCGCATCGATTCGATAGAAAGTAATCGCGCTCTAGACCTGCGCCGAAGGGCTAATAGAGTCCCGGCGCCAGTCGATAGGGGGCCCGGCGGATGACCGCTCCATAGTCTGGATCAAGCGCCAGAAGCCGCTCTTCGGCCCCGATCCGTACCACCTGGCAGGTCAGCGCGCCC
>PMOM01000020.1 GCA_003161535.1 Caulobacteraceae bacterium
TTACGTTGTCGGTGAGCTGGAGATTGCCGGTGACGTTGTCCCCAAATACGATTCCAGTCAGCGTGATCGCACCCGGCCCGAAATAGGGCCCGGTGAACATCTCGCATCCGGGACTACAGGCGGCGATCGTCAGCCCGCCGTATTGGCCGGTCACCGGGGCGACCGAGAACGTGAGGGGCTTTTGGGTGATGGTCTCTGGCGCGCCGACGCCGCCATTCGTCAGTGTATAGTCGCCGGCCATCGCGCCGCCCAAGCTGGAGACGGCGAGCGTGTAGACGCCGGCGCTCTGGTTGGCCGGCAGGGAGAAGCCCACGGCCGACGCCGTGAGGGTCAAGGTTGATTTCGAGGTCGCGCCGTTCAGATTGACGATCGGCGTTACCGTGTCGCCCGCCAGCACGCCTGGCAGTTCCACCACGTCCCCCAGAGCGGAGCCATAGACACCCGTCTCGGAGTTCGCCACGGCGGTGATCGGTTTGGGGCTGATGGTCAGGTTGGCGTTTGTGTCGACCGTCGTTGCGAGCACATAGTTCGTGGCGTCCACGCCTGTCGGCCGCAGGCTCAAGGTGTACGAGCCGACGCCCAGATTTTTCGGCAGAGTCGTCACGGCGCCCACATCGGTCGAGGCGCCGCCGGCCGTGGCGACGAGGGTGTAGGCGAGCGAGGTTCCCGGCGCCACGTCGTTAAGACTGACCTGCACGGTGGTTGGCGATCCGTACACTGAGGTCGAGGCGCCAACGCTCAATCCATAGCTCAGCGTCCTCGCCGTGACGACGATGGCGCCGACCGAGGCGGCGTGGTCGTTGGGAAGGGCGTAGTTTCCGGCCGAACCGCCACCGAGCGCGTAGAGAGTGTTGTTCTGTTGCTCCAGGGTGACCCGATAGGTCCCGACGTTCAGGATTTGGTTCACAAAGTTGAGGGAGTTACCAGTTTGGGCGAGCGGCGTCGGAACGCTGACATCGTCGCCCGCCAGGATCCCTTGGAGCTGGACCGGAGACGCAAAGGTGGCGCCATAGACGCCGGTCTGCGTCGGCGCCGTGGTGACGTAGCTCAGCGTCTTGGGCGAGATCGTCAGTGTCGAGATCGTATTGCCGGTGGTCGCCAGCGTATAGTCGCCGGACGCGGCGCCGGTGAGGCTGGTGACCGTGAGCGAATAACTCCCCGCGTTCGTCCGGCTGGTCAGGGTCGACGACAGGCCGTAGACGCCGGAAACATCATCGGCGCCAACCGTCCCGGTCAAGGTGGCCGGGGTCAGAACCGCCAACGTGCCGTATGTCGAGCTGGCTTGCACCGCCTGATAGGTCAGCGCCTTGGGGTTGATGGTCAGAAAGGCGCTGCGAATCGAGGAGGAATAGTTGGAGGCGTCCGCTCCGCTGAGGACTTGGACCTGGAAGGTGTAGGCGCCGGCCGCGGTGTTGGTCGTCAGGACGACGGGCGTTCCGTGTAGGTCGCTGACGTCGTAGCCGCCAACCGCGACCAGGTCGCCGCTGAACACGCCGTTGATCACCGGGGCGGGGAAGACGGGCGCGGAACCGTAGGTCGTCGAGGTGTTGGCAAGCGTTCCGGTCAGGGCTTCGGGCGCCACCTGGAACGTCGCGCTCGTGCTGGACGCCAGAGTGTAGTTGCCGGCGCCGGGGCCGGTGAACCCGGTGACCGCGTATGTGTAGGACCCCGCCTTGAGCAGGCCGGCGTCGGACGCGACGAGCGGCGTCGAGGCGGAGGGAGCGAGCGTGGCGGTAAGTCGATCCTGTGGCAGGGCGCCGCTCAGGTTGACGCCGATCATCGACACCGCGTCGGCCGGCGTGAGAGCGCCGTAGACAACCGATGAAATGCCGTTGAGCGAAACAAAGGCGGTCAACGGCCGTGGCGTAATCGTGTAGACGCCGTTGGCGCTGTCCGCGGTATCCAGCACATAGTTGAACGCCGCGGGTCCAAGAATGCTGACGCCGTTCTCGGCATAGGCGCCGACCGGCTCGATGGCGCCGCCGAAGCCGAAAGCGCTGGACGTGAACACCACATCGTTCGGCAGGACGCCGGTCAGGGTGATCGCGCCCGGCGTGACGACCGAGCCGTAGACCGCGTTCACGCTGGCGAACGCATAGGTCACCAGCTTTGGATTGATCACCAGGTTGGCGAGAGCGTTGCCGCTGGTGGTCAGGGTGTAATTGCCGCTGTCGGGGCCACCCAAAGCGCTGACCGTCAGGGTGTAGGTTCCGGCGTCCCTGCGCGCGTCGAGGGGCTCGGTGGGACCGCCAGGGATGTTGTTGAACAGCAGAGTGGCGATGGTTCCGCTCACGACGTCGCCGGGCACAAGCCCCAGGAAGGTGGGCGCGGGCGGCGTGGCGAGCGTTCCGTAGGTCGAGGTCGCGGCGGACAGATTGTAGTGGATCGTCAATGGGGAAATGGTCAGCGAACCATTGGAATTTCCCGAGCTAGCGATCACGTAATTGCCGGCCTGCGCGCCGCGTAGACCGGTCACTTCCAGCGTGTAGGAGCCTACCGGCGAGCGGGCTCCGAGGGTGACCGCCGAGCCACCCTGCAGGACCGTGATCACCCCTGAAACGTCATCGCCCGAGTTGATGAAGCTGAAATTGGCGCCCGGGAGATTGAACACAGTGCCATAGGTGGATGCGAAGGCGCCCACGGTGTAGGTCACCGACCGGGGCGTGACGGTTCGCAGACCGGCGGTGTCGCCGGTGGGGCTGAGGCTGTAGTCGCTTGCGAAGAAGCCGGTCAGCGGACCGGCGAGGCTGAGCGTGTAGGCGCCCCCTGGCATCGACGAATTGTTGAACGGGACCACCGTCGAGGTGCCCTGGATCGTGGCCACGATCGATCCGGCGATCGCATCGCCAAAAACCGTGTCGAGGGTGACGACCGGAGCGGCGCCGGTGACGCCGAAGGCGACGGTGCTCGTGTCGATGGTGTAATGCAGGGGTCGCGGCGTGACGGTCAGCGTTGACGCGCCGACGACGCTGGCGATGTAGTCGCCCGCCGCCGCCCCCTGGAACCCGGCGAAGGTCAGGGTGTGCGCGCCGACCAGTTCCCTGCCCGGGATGTCAAAGCCGCCGGCGTTCATTGAAAGGGCGACGCCCGACGTGGCGCCGGCGAACGCATCGGTGACGACGGGGACGACATCGTCGCTGCCGATCACCCCCGACAGGGTCAGGATGTTTGCTGGCGTCCCGTAGACTTCCCCGGCGCTCGACAGAGTGACGGTGACGGCCTTTTGCGCGATGGTCAGGGAGGCGGTCGTATTGCCACTGACAGCAACAACGTAGTTGCTCGAAGAGGCGCCGCTGATACCGGCGGAAATGGCGTAGACGCCCGCGCTTGTCTGGGCCGAAAGCGCCGGAGGGGCGCCGTTCAGCAGGGTGACGGCTGTGACGGTGTCACCCGCCACCACGCCGCTCAACGTGGGCGTGGCGACGGTGGCAAGTATCCCGTAGGTCGAATTCGCCGCCACGGCCGTATAGGTCAGCGGCTTGGCCGAGATGTTCAGAGCGCCGTTGATGTTTCCGACGCTCGCCAAACTGTAGTTCACGGCCCCCGTTCCACCCAGCCCGGTCACGGAGGTGACGTAGGCGCCCACCGGAGTGTTGAACGCCGGAACGATGATCGCGCCGCCCGTGGCCGTGGTTTGAGCAACCGGCGTGACGACATCGCCGTTGATGACGCCGTTGAAGGATATCGGCGTCGTTCCAGGGACATCGCCGTAGGTTCGGCCGACGTCGGAGACGCTGTAGGTCAGCGGTTTTTGCGCGACGGACAGGGTCGAGCTGAAGGTCCCGCCAGCCAGTTGGTAGTTGGGGGCGCCCGCGCCCCCAAGGCCGGTGACGGTGAAGCCGTGCCCTCCCGCCCCTACGTTCACGGCGAAGCCATAACCGGCCAAGATCGGCGACAGGGGGGCGGACGCGCCGTCCAGGCTCGCGAGCGGCTGGACGCTGTCGTTGTTGACCACGCCCGTCAGGGCGATGACGGCGGTGGGAGAACCATAGGTATAGGCGCCGGGTGTCAGAGTCGGCGTCAGCGCTTTGGGGCTGATGCTGAGCGTGTCGACCGCAGTGGTCAGGTTGAAGAAATAGCCCGAGATGGTCGAGGACAGATTGGGCGTCGCCGATGTGGTGACCGGTTGGTCCCCCACGCCGGCGAAGAGCGCCGGCCCGGTCGTCGTCAGGTTCGACAGCTCGGTGAGCACGCCGGCAAGCGTGTCCGGAACGCCGCCAGGCGAGAGCAAGGCGCCGGCGGTGATATGCGCCTGGGTGAAAGTCGGGTTGGCGTCGCCGTAGGTGATCGAATACTGCGGCCCCACGCCGCCCGCGCCGAGCGAAATGCGAGTCTGATCCGTCGGCGGCCCATCACCGCCGGTGTTGGAGATAATTCCGTAGCGGGTGACCACGCCCGGCTGCCCCAGCCCCGCCACGGTGGTGAAGCTGACCGGTCCGCCGTTGAACCCGGACAGAATGCTGGTGGTCTCGTCCGTCCACGACACCGATTGCCCGGTCACCGCCAGGCCACCGATGGTGTCCACCAGGATGTTCCCGGTCAGGGTGACCGCGCCGGCCGCCGTGATCGGCACCTGGTCGGTGGCGTGCCCGATCTGGTCCTGAATCGGGAAGAATTGGATGAAGACGCCGCTCTGGTCGCTGGTGCTCAGCGTGATATTGCCGCTGCCGTTAGTCTGGATGCCGGTCAGCCTCAGATTGCCGGCCGAGCCGGCGACCAGGCCGGTTCCGACGGTCAGGCTGATGTTGCCCCCTCCCCCCCCGCTTCCCGCGCCGCCGAATAGCGTCGCGCCGTTGAACGAAGTGGCGTTGAACGAATCGATCTCGCCTTTTCCGGGACCGCGCTGGGCGCCGACCACGCCATCGAGCGCGGTATCGTTCGCGACGACCGTCAGGTTGCTGTTGCTGAGCGTTATGCTGCCCAGAAATACGCTGCGTCCGGCGCTGAGAAAGATGTTCCCGGGGTGGGCGGCGAATCCGACGGTGAGGCCACCGAAGCTGATGTCGTTGCTGGCTTGCAGAACAACGTCGGTACCGCCGTTGATCAGGGCCGTGAGCTTGGCGATATCGAGGTAGGACGTGTCGGGCGAGGCGTCGTATCCGATCATCCCGGTGTAGATCGTCTCTGCCAGTGTGCCGCCGTTCGCGACGAAGTTGTCGGCGGTCACGGTGGAGATGTTGGCGGGGTCGAGCAGGAGCGTGCCGCCGGGACCTGGATCGATCTTCGAAAGGTCCGTGAGCAGAAGTTCGTGCGATGAGACCTCGACCGCGCCGCCCGTCGCGCCGCCGGCCAAAATGGACCCTTGCTGATCGGTTTGCAGGGCGCTCCAAATCACCACCGTGCCGCCGGCCTTGGCGCCGGAGACATCGATGGTCGTCGCGCTGTCCACCAACGTGGTGTCGGAGGCGGCCAGGGCCCCGACATCGCCGAACCGGCCCGTGAACTTTTGGATCAGCGAGGCTACCGTTGTGGTCGTCGATTGGCCGCCTTGGAACATACCGCCGACGCGGATCAGACCGCCGGTATCACCGCCCGTCGCGGTCAGGCTGGCGCCCAACAGTGAGAGCGAGTGGCCGGCGGTGAGGTCGATGCTGCCGCCATTCAGCGGGCCGGACACGTCGATCGCCCCCGAAACCGTGGCGTCGCCGCCGTCGCCGCCGTCGAGGACGACCGCGCCGTCCTGGCCCGACGCGCCCCTCGCGGTGATCACGCCGGACATGTTCACCGTCCGTCGGACCGACTCGCGCGCCGCCGCCGCCTGGATGACCACCCTGCCGCCGTCGGCCTGGATGCGGCCGCTGTTGGAGATCAGCGCCTGGTTCGCGTCCCCGATCAGATCGGTGGGAATTGCGACTTGCAGAAAGCCGTTGCCAGAAAAATCGAGGGTGGCGCTCTGGCCAGACCCCAGGGCGACCCGGCCCAGAGGCGCGCTGATCAGGCCCTCGTTGGAAACCGATGATCCCAACAGAGCGACGGCGCTTCCGGGCGCGGCGATGATGGCGCCTTGATTGACCACCGCGCCCGCTCCCGCGCCGCTGAAATTGTAGTGGCCGGACATGAAGTCGGTGTTGGCGATGTCCAGGCTCGAGGCGACGAAGCCCGCGGTATTCACCGATCCGGTCGGGGTAATGATGATGCCGTTGCGGTCGATCAGGAACACCTGACCGTTCGAGCTCAGGGACCCGGCGATGCTGGCGCCGCCCGGCCCGGTCACCCGGTTCAG
>PMOM01000194.1:0-4852 GCA_003161535.1 Caulobacteraceae bacterium
ACCCCGGCCCACGACTTCAACGATTTCAAGGTCGGCCAGCGCCACCGTCTGCCGATGATCAGCATCTTCGACGACTTCGCCCGGGTGAACGACAATGCTCCGGCGGCCTACCGCGGCCTGGACCGTCTCGCAGCCCGCAAGAAGGTGGTGGCGGAGTTCGAGGCCCTGGGCCTGTTGCGCGGCGTCGAAGCCACTCGCCACTCGGTCCCGCACGGCGACCGCTCCGGCGTGGCGATCGAGCCCCATCTCACCGACCAATGGTACGTGGACGCCAAGACCTTGGCGGGGCCGGCCATCCGCGCGGTGGAGGCGGGCGAGACGATCTTCGAACCGCGCAACTGGGAAAAAACCTACTTCGAGTGGATGCGCAACATCGAGCCGTGGTGCATCTCGCGCCAGCTTTGGTGGGGCCACCGCATCCCCGCCTGGTACGGCCCCGACGGGCGCATCTTCGTCGCCGAGAGCCAAGCCGGCGCCGAGGCGACCGCCCGCGAACATTATGGCCGCGATGAGCCCCTGCGCCAGGACGAGGATGTGCTGGACACCTGGTTCTCCTCGGCGCTGTGGCCGTTTTCGACGCTCGGCTGGCCGCAGGAGACCGCTGACCTGAAGCGCTTCTACCCGACCCACACCCTGGTCACCGGCTTCGACATCATNNGTGGCGCGGATGATGATGATGGGCCTGCATTTCACCGGCCAGGTTCCCTTCAAGCGCGTGTTCATCAACGCCCTGATCCGCGACGCGGAAGGCGCCAAGATGTCGAAATCCAAGGGCAATGTCATGGACCCCCTGGGGCTGGTCGACCGCTACGGCGCCGACGCTCTGCGTTTCACCCTGACGGCCATGTCCGGCCCGGCGCGGGACATCCGCCTTTCGACGCCCCGCATCGAGGGCTATCGCAACCTTTCCACCAAGCTGTGGAACGCGGCCCGCTTCTGCCAAATGAACGGCTGCGTGGCGCGGGAGGATTTCGATCCGCGGACCTTGGTCTTGCCGGTCAACCGCTGGATCCGCGGCGAGACCATGGACGCGGTCGCGCGCATCACCACCGCCTTGGAGGCCTGCGCCTTCGACGACGCCGCCGCCTGTCTTTACCGGTTCATCTGGAACGTGTTCTGCGACTGGTTCGTCGAGTTCGCCAAGCCGGTCCTGAGTGGAACGGACGAGCCGGCGAAAGGCGAAACTCAAGCCATGGCCGCCTGGGTCCTGGAGACGATCCTAAAGCTGCTGCATCCGGTCATGCCCTTCGTCACCGAGGAGCTTTGGGCCAAAACGGCGGCGCCTGGACGTCCCCGCGAGAGCCTGTTGATCACCGCGCCCTGGCCGGTCCTGCCGATCGATTATCGAGACGCCGAAGCCGACGCCGAGATCAATCTGGTGATCGCCGCGGTGAGCGAGGGACGCTCGGTGCGGGCCGAGCTGAACGTGTCGCCAAGGGCGCGCCCGGAGCTGGTCATCGTCGAAGCCACGGACGATCAGCGCAAGGCCCTGACCGCCAATGCCGCGGTCATCGCCCACACCCTGCGAAGCGGCGCCCTGACCACCAGCCGCGAAGTTCCGCAAGGCGCCGTCGCCATGGTGGTTGGCGGAGCCACGCTCGCCCTGGCCTTGAAGGGTCTGGTCGATATCCCTGCCGAGCGGGCCCGTCTGGCCAAGGAAATCGGCGGCCACGCCCAAGACATCGACCGCACGGCGCGAAAACTCGCCAACGCCGATTTCGTCAGCCGCGCCCCCGCCGAAGTGGTCGAGGAAAACCGTGAGCGGCTCGCGCTGGCCGAGCAGGCCAAGTCGCGTCTCGAGGCGTTGCTGACGCGTCTGCGGACCCTGGCTTAGCGCCGAGGGGCCCAGGGTGTTCGGCTTGCGGACATGGGCGCCTTATGCTTGGTCCGACCGGCGAGGATCCAGCCCTCCCACGCGTTTAAATGCCTAGAGTGAGAGTTCACCCGATGAGCGACGCCGCCCCGGTCCAAAACCCCGCGTGGCCCGCCATGTCCATCGCCGAGGCCCACGGCCAGCTCACCGCGCCAGGTTCGCCGTTCGAGATGGACGAGGCGATCATCGGCGGCGTGGCGACCCGGGTTTGGAAGAGCGCGCCGCCCACCTTGCGATCGGTGGCGGAGACGGCGCGTGCCCACGCCGAAAAGGTGTTCCTGGTCCACGAGGACGAGCGCGTCACCTTCGAGGCCTTCTTTCGCGCCGTCGCCGCCTTGGCCACGGAAATGCACGCCCAGGGCGTGGCCAAAGGTGATCGCGTCGCCATCGTCATGCGCAACCTGCCGGAATGGCCGGCAGCCTTTTACGCTGCCGCCGCGCTTGGGGCGATCGTCACGCCGCTGAACGCCTGGTGGACAGGGCCGGAGCTTGAATATGGCCTGGTCGATTCGGCCAGCAAGGTCGCCATTGTCGATGCCGAGCGGCTGGAGCGGCTGGCCGAGCATCTGCCCAATTGTCCTGACCTGGAGCGGGTCTATGTCTCGCGCCTACAGGAGGAAACGGCCAACCCCATGGTGATCCGCCTGGAGTCGGTCATCGGGGAGCCGGGCGGGTGGGCGCGCCTGCCCGACCGGCCCCTGCCGCCGGCCGACATCGACCCGGACGACGAGGCCACCATCTTCTACACCTCGGGCACCACGGGAAAGCCCAAGGGGGCTCTGGCCACCAACCGCAACATCACCTCCAACATAATGGCCGCGGGCTGCGCGGCGGCGCGATCGTTCCTTCGCCGCGGAGAAGCCCCACCGACGCCGGACGCCAGCGCGCCGCAGCGAGCGAGCCTGCTGTCGGTGCCGTTCTTTCACGCCACCGGCTGTTTCGCGATCCTCAATCCCAGCCTCTACGCAGGCGCCAAACTGGTGATGATGCGCCGCTGGGACCCGGTGCGCGCCTTCGAGCTCATCGAACGGGAGAAGATCACCTCGGCCGGCGGCGTGCCGACCATCGCCTGGCAACTCATCGAACACCCCCTGCGAGGGAACTACGATCTCTCTTCTTTGGAAAGCGTCGCCTACGGAGGCGCGCCCTCGGCGCCCGAACTGGTGCGCAAGATCAAGGAAACTTTCCCCGGGTCGGCGCCCGGCAATGGCTGGGGCATGACCGAAACCTCGGCCACCGCGACCACCCACGGCGCCGAGGACTACCAGCACCGCCCCGATTCCTGCGGCCCGCCGGTGCCGGTCACCGACCTGAAGATCATGACCGTCGAGGGCGACCGCGAACTGGCCGCCGGCGAGGTCGGCGAGCTGTGGTGCAAGGGGCCGCAGGTGGTCAAAGGCTATTGGCGCCAGCCCGAGGCCACCGCCCAGACCTTCGTTGATGGCTGGGTGAAGACCGGCGACCTGGCGCGCCTGGACGAGGAGGGGTTCTGCTTCATCATTGACCGCGCCAAGGACATGCTGATCCGCGGCGGCGAGAACATCTATTGCATCGAGGTCGAGAACGTCCTTTTCGACCACCCGGCGGTGATGGACGCGGCGCTGGTGGGCATTCCCCACCGGACCTTGGGCGAGGAGCCCGGCGCGGTGGTCACCCTCAAGCCTGGCGCCCACGCCGACGAGCAGGCCTTGCGCGCCTTCGTGGCCGAGCGCCTGGCGGCGTTCAAGGTCCCGGTGAAGATCATCTTCTGGCCGCAGACACTGCCGCGCAACGCCAACGGCAAGATCGTCAAGAGCGAGTTGCGCAAGTTGTTCGCGGAGAAGGCCGCCTGATGCAGTCGAAGGCCAAAACGGTGGAGGCCTATCTGGCCGACGTTCCGGCCGAGCGCCGGGCGGCCCTGACCCGACTGCGCGACCTGTGCCGCGAACTTCTCCCCGACCTGGAGGAGACCATGGCCTACGGCATGCCGACCTATGGTCGGGGCGCCGACGTGGTCACCGCCTTCGCCAGCCAGAAGAACTACATCGCCTTCTACGCCGGCCAGGTTGCCATCCAACATCACGCCGAGGCTCTGAAGGGCATTGACTGCGGCAAGGGCTGCATCCGCTACGGGCGCCCGGAGGCTCTCGACTTCGCCGTCGCCCGCTCGATCCTGCAAGACGTCGCGGCGCGTCACGAAGCCAAGCGCTGACCCTTCTGCTCCCTCCCCATGAAGGGCAGGGAGGGATACGGAAGTCGAGATGCCCGTGGAAAGCCAGACTTCGCCGCTCGAGCCGGCCTCACTCCAGCTCATCAACGCCATGGGCGCCCAGGGCGACGGCGTTACGGCGAACGGAACGTTCGTGCCCCTGACGCTTCCAGGCGAACGGGTCCTGGTTGGCGGCGAGGGTGTTCGCGCCGAACTCCTTGAAGTGATTGAGCCGAGCCCCGAGCGCGTCAGGCCTCCCTGCCCGCACTTTGGCGACTGCGGCGGCTGCGCCCTGCAGCACTGGGCGACGGAGCCCTATCTGGCCTGGAAGAACGAGCAGATTCGCCTGGCGCTGGCCCGGGTTCGCATCGAGACCGACATCGCCAGCCTCTTCGCCGCCGCCCCTGGGGCGCGACGGCGCGTGGCCCTGCACGCCAAGCGGCAAGGCCGGGAGGTACTGCTGGGCTTCAAGGCCAGGCGATCCTGGCGGCTCGTGGCCATCGACACCTGCGTCATCGCCGAGCCGCGGCTGGTGGCGGCCTTGCCGGCCCTGCGGCGTTTGTCCGAGGCGTTCCTCGAGCACCCAAAATCGGCGCCGATTCTGCATGTCACGGCGACCGATACCGGCCTTGATGTGGATGTCACCGGCGTCGAACGGCGCCATGGCGGCTTGTCGGCGGACGCTCGCATGCGCGCGGCCGAGGTCGCCTTCGGGGACGATTTGGCCCGCGTCACCTTGGCCGGTGAGATCATTTACCGTACCAGGCCGGCCGTCGTGCGCCTGGGAACCG
>PMOM01000194.1:4991-6375 GCA_003161535.1 Caulobacteraceae bacterium
CTCGGCCTGAAAGCCGTCACCGCTCAAACGCGGGATCTGGATCGGCGGCCCATGCTGGCGTCGGAACTGAGCAAGATCGATGTCGCGGTGTTCGATCCTCCGCGCGCCGGGGCGGCCGCGCAGGCCGCGCAACTGGCCGGCTCATCCGTCGCCCGCGTCATCGCGGTATCGTGCAATCCAACCACTTTCGCCCGCGACGCCAGAATCTTGATCGATGGGGGATTCAGCCTTGATCGGGTCCTGTCCGTGGACCAGTTCCTGTGGTCTCCCCATATCGAACTGATGGGAATTTTCTCACGGGCCGGCCGATGAGCAAGTCTGACCAGGAGCCCCCAGACCACGGACCGAGGGCCTTCGCCGCCGATCGCGCCAGGCAGGTCGCCGGCGCGGCGCTGAAAGCGGCCTGGTGGGGCGCCGCGGCCGTCGCCGTGCGCAGGGTCGCCAGGCCGACCGCGGCCAAACCGGCGGGGTTCACGCCCGCCGCGGCTCCGGCGCCGCCGGGTTTCGTGCGCCGGGCCTGGCTTGAGGCGTTCGAAAAGGACGCCGCCGATGTCGCCGCCGGACTGTATCCGCCGATGGCCCCGCGCAACATCGATCCGCTCTCGGCTCTGCGGCAGGCCGCGGACCTGATGGGTGACGCGCGAGGCGTGGAGGCCAGGCGTCGGCGGCATGGGGCTATCGAGGCAAGCGGAGAGGTCCCGCCCGGGGGCGGCTTTCCCGCCTATTACCGCCAGAATTTCCACTTCCAGAGCGGCGGCTGGTTCACCCTCGAGAGCGCGCGGCGCTACGAGAGCCAGGTCGAGCTTCTGTTCGCCGGAGCGGGCGGAGCCATGCGCCGGCGGGCCTTGGCGCTCCTCGCCGCCGCTTGGCGCGGACGCGACCACAGGGGACTGACCCTGGTCGATCTGGCCTGTGGCTCGGGCGCCTTTCTGGAAAATCTGACCCAGACCTTTCCCCGCGCTCGCCTGATGGGCGCCGATCTGTCGCCAGCCTATCTGGCCGAAACAGGCCGGCGGCTGGGCATGACGACCTTGATACAGGCCAATGGCGAGCACCTGCCGTTCGCCGAGGCCAGCCTGGATGCATTGACCTGCGTCTATCTTTTTCACGAACTGCCGCCGCCGGTGCGCATTCGTGTCGCCACCGAGATCGGCAGGGTGTTGAAGCCCGGCGGACTGCTGGCCTTCGCCGATTCCCTGCAACCGGCCGATGAGCCGCGGCTGGGCCGTCTTCTGGAGGCCTTCCCGGCCTATTTCCACGAGCCCTTCTACGCCACCTACGGCAAGACCGATCTGGTCGCGCTGTTCGGCAAGGCGGGTCTCGAGTTGCGCGCCCAGGACCGCGCGTTCCTGACCAAGGCGATGCTCTTCGAAAAACGCTCAAA
>PMOM01000194.1:6438-6580 GCA_003161535.1 Caulobacteraceae bacterium
CGCCCTTCATGCGCTTGCCCCACGCCGGGTCATAGTCGCGGCCGCCGCGCATCTGGCGCACCAGGGACATGACTCGAGTGGCGCGATCGGGAAGGCTGGCGGTCAGCCACTCGGCGAAAAGGTCCTTGATCTCCAGCGGCAG
>PMOM01000237.1:0-1127 GCA_003161535.1 Caulobacteraceae bacterium
CGATCCTCGGTCGGGGCGGCGGTTCTGCTCTTGGCGGTGGGCGTGTGGCGACTGCTGGCGACGCCCGCGACCCCCCCCGTGGTGGGGGAAACCGATCCGGATTTCTCGCGTGTCCGCTCCATTCTGGCCGCCGCCGACGCCGCCGAGCCGGCCTCCAACCTGGCGCTGCGGGGCGACAAGCGGTTCCTGTTTTCCCCCTCTGGCGAGAGCTTCCTGATGTTCGGCGTGCGCGGCCGCTCCTGGATCGCCCTGGGCGCGCCGGTGGGCAGGCGCGACGAGCGGCTCGATCTGCTGTGGCGCTTTCGCGAACTTGCCGACGCCCACGCGGCGCGGCCCGGAATCTACGGGGTGGGACCCGAAGATCTTCCCGATCTGGTGGAACTGGGGTTCTCCATCCAGAAGGTCGGCGAGTCGGCGGCGGTGCCGCTGGACAGCTTTTCCCTGGAAGGCCGGCGGCGCGGGAATCTGCGGCGCAGCTGGCGCAAGACCGGCGAGGAGGGCGCGCTTTTCGAGGTCATCGCGGCCGACGCCTCCGAGTGCGTCTTCGCAGAGTTGCAGGCGGTGTCCGATCAGTGGCTGGTTCATCACTCTGGGGGCGAGAAGAGCTTTTCATTGGGCGGCTTCGAGCCGGCCTATGTCCGCGAATTTCCCGTCGCGGTGGTGCGGGTGGAGGCGCGGGTGCTCGCCTTCGCCACCCTGTGGACCACCGCGGAGCGCACCGCCTTTTCCATCGACCTGATGCGCTACGCCGACGACGCCCCCAAGGACGTCATGGACTTCCTGTTCGTCGAGCTGCTCCACTGGGGGCGCGAGCAGGGCTATGTCGCCTTCGAGTTCGGCATGGCGCCGCTGGCGGGTCTCGAGCAGCGGCCCCTGGCGCCGATCATGTCCCGCGTCGGTCGCCTGCTCTTCGAACGCGGCGAGGAGATCTACAATTTTCGCGGCGTCCATCGCTACAAGGACAAATATGACCCGGTGTGGCAGCCCCGTTATATCGCCGCCCCCAACAAATGGGCCATCCCCGTCCTGCTGGCCGACGTCGGCCTGCTCAGCTCGGGCGGCATGGCGGGCATCGGCCTGCGCTCCAGGCGCGCGCCCGAGAAGCGCTGCGATCCGGCGGCGGCGCC
>PMOM01000237.1:1179-2947 GCA_003161535.1 Caulobacteraceae bacterium
CCCCGATTGGCGGATGTCGGGAAACCGCGCCAGAAGCTGGCGATAGACCGCCTCGAGCTGGATCTGCGCCACGCGCTTGCCGATGCAGGTGTGCGGGCCATAGCCAAAGGCGATGTGCTTGTCGGCGTTTGCCCGCTCAACGTCCAGGCGATCGGGATTCTCGAACACCGCTTCGTCGCGGTTGGCCGAGCCATAGTACATGATCACCTTTTCGCCCTCGGCGATCTCCTGGCCGGCAACCTCGACGTCGCTGGCAGCCGTGCGGCGCATGTAGATCACTGGACTGATCATGCGAATGAACTCGTTGACGGCGCCGGCGATGAGTTCGGGCCGGGCGATCAGCTTTGCCTTTTCGCCGGGAAAGTCGGTGAGCAGTCCCATGGTCCCGCTGATGGTGTTGCGGGTGGTGTCGTTGCCTGCGAAGACGATCAGCAGCCATGAGCCGTCGAGGTATTCATCGGCCAGGAACTCCCCATCGAGCTGGGCGCGGGCGATAGCCGACATCAGGTCGGCTTGTGGATCGGCCCGGCGCTTGTGCAGCATGTGGCGGCCATATTCGAACATCTCATCGACGGCGGCCTTGAAGGCGTCGAGGAAGGCCTTGGCCTCGGGGGGAAGTTCGGCCGCCGCCTCTTCCGCGCCGCCCGCGCCGCCACTTCGCTCGGCGACGAAGGTGTTGGCCAGTTCGAGAAAGTGCATCCAGGTAAGGAACTTGGGCCGGTCCTCGTAAGGCACGCCAAGAATCTCACACAGGGTGTAGAGCGGCAGGTGGGCGGAAAGACTGGGCACCAGATCGCATCGCCCCAGGGGCGCCATGACGTCGAGCAGGCGCGTCACTTCGCTTCCGATGCGGGCCTCCAGGCCGCGCAGATAGCTGGGTGTGAAATAGGGCATGTGTTCGCGGCGCAATTGAAGATGAGCCGGCGCATCCATGTTGATCATGGCGTCTAGCGAGGCGCGCGCCAGCTGCGACTCCGACCGCTGGTGAGCCATCAGGATGCCGCCGCGCTGCGATGAAAAGGTCACCGGATCGCCATTCACCCGCATGACATCGTCGTAGCGCGTGACCGCCCAGAAGCCAGGGCGTTCGCCGGGCTCATCGATCCAGGCTACCGGCGCTTCCTTTCGCAACCTGGCGAAGTCGGCCCAGGGCGGCCCGTGGGTGAATTTCGCCGGATCGAAGAGGTCGACCTCGCCCGCCGGGTAGCGTCTTGTACGGGCAGGCCCCTTGACGCCGCCAACCTCCACCGTATCGCTGATCAGTTGCATGGTTTCTTCCCTGGCCGTGCGATGGTCGCCCACCGTCTAAGTCTGTTGACGCAAGGCAAGGCAAAGCCGTTCATCGAAAATCGACGGGCCCCAGGAGGATTCGCATGACCGACGTTCCGCCGCATCAGCCCCTGCGGCCGCTGCAGCGCGTCCTGGGCCTCATCTTCGGCCTGGCGGTGGTGGTGGGCGGCGTGATCGGTTCTGGGATCATGCGAGCGCCGGGGGTGGTGGCTATGGGGCTGACCAGCCAGCCCTTGATCCTGCTGGCCTGGCTGGCGGGCGGCGGGGTGGCCATGCTGTCGGCCATGCCGCTCGTGGAAGCCGGCTCTTCGGTGCCGCGGGCCGGCGGAACCTTTCCCATCGCCGAGCGCGCCTTTGGTCCGACGGTCGGCTTCTTCACCGGCTGGTTGAGCTGGCTGCAGTACGCCGCCTCCAACGCCTTCATCTCCGTGGTGTTCGGTGAATATGTGCACCGCCTGGGCCTGGCCGGCGGCCTCTC
>PMOM01000237.1:3043-3273 GCA_003161535.1 Caulobacteraceae bacterium
GCGGCGGTGATCATGGCCATCCGGGTGATCTACCAGACCTATGCCGGCTGGGACGCGGCGATCTATTTTTCCGAAGAGGTGCACCGGCCCGATCGCAATGTGGCGCGGGCGACCTTCTGGGGGATCGGCCTGGTCACCGTGCTCTATGTTCTGGTCAACGCCGCGGTGCTGCACGTCCTGACCCCCGGCGCCATCGCCGGCTCGGCCCTGGCGGTGGGAGACGCGGCGAA
>PMOM01000237.1:3282-4175 GCA_003161535.1 Caulobacteraceae bacterium
CCGCGCATCACCTGGCGCATGGCCCGCGACGGCGTCCTGCCGCCGATCCTGGGACGCGTGGCCGCCAACGGTACGCCCAGACAGAGCGTCGTTTTCCTGGTCGCCGCCTCCCTGGCCTTCGCGGCCACCGGCACCTACGAGAGCCTGGTGCGCATCTATTCGCCGTGGAGCATGGGTGCGATCATCATCGTCTGTCTTTCGGCCATCAAGCTGCGCATTTCGGAGCCGGATCTGCCCCGGCCATGGAAAATGCCCCTGTTCCCCTGGATCGCCATCGGCGCGGTCCTGGTGCAAGGCAGCTTGATCGCGGTGCTGGCCTGGGACGATCCGGTCGCGGGACTATGGTCGACGGTCGTCGCCGTCGCGCCCCTGCCGCTCTACTTCATTTTCGCCAAGACCTGGCGCCGGCAGGCGCAGGCGATCGCCGGGATCGCCCCCGCCCCCTAGCAGTGGGTCGAGCTTCGGCCGATGGCGTGGCCCGCCACCGCGCCGGCCCCGGCGCCCAGAAGGACATTGCCTGCCCTGCCGCCGCCCAAAGCGGCGCCGAGGACGCCGCCGGTCACCGCGCCCACGGCGGTGCCATTGTTGCCATGCGCGCGCTTCTCGGCGCCGCAGGTGCGATTGTGCCGATAGTGCCGATAGTGATGGGTCGTCGAATAGGTCTGGGCCAGGGTGGCGGCTGGCAGGCTCAGCGAAACCGCCGCCAACAGCAGGCCACGGGCCGCGCGTTTGAAACTCGTCATCATCATCTCCGTCTTTCGCCCCGCACTACAAGTCGCCAATCGGGGCCCGGTTCCAATTGGGCGCGATTGCGCGCCCTGAGACGTTCAGGATTGGGGATCGCGCCACATGCTCCACAGCGGCGGCGCGTCGGGGCGCGGCCTGTGCTCGGA
>PMOM01000299.1 GCA_003161535.1 Caulobacteraceae bacterium
AGCAGGGCGTTCGAGGTGGCGTAGCTCACGCGGAAGAAGGGCGACAGGCCGAAGGCTTCGCCGGCCACCACCGAGACCCCTTCGCCCTCCAGCAATTCCATGGCGAAGTCATTGTCATTGGCGATGATCCGGCCGCTCGGCGCGCGCTTGCCGATCAGGCCCTCGCAGGAAGGATAGACATAGAAGGCGCCCTGCGGCGTCGGGCAGCGCAGGCCGGCGGCCTGGTTGAGCATGGAGACCACCAGGTCGCGGCGCTGTTCGAACAGCTTGGCGTTGGGAGCGATGAAGTCCTGCGGACCGTTCAGCGCCTCCACGGCGGCCCACTGGGAAATGGAAGAAGGATTGGAGGTGCTCTGACTGATAACCTTGCGCATGGCGTCGATCAGCGGCTTTGGCCCGCCCGCGTAGCCGATCCGCCAGCCGGTCATGGCGTAGGCCTTGGAGACGCCGTTCATCGTCAGGGTCCGCTCGTAGAGTCGCGGCTCGACCTGAGCGATGGTGGAAAAGGCGAAGTCGCCAAAAACCATGTGTTCGTACATGTCGTCGGTGAGGACCCACACCCGCGGGTGGCGCAGCAGAACGCCGGCCAGGGCCGCCAGCTCGTCGCGAGTGAAGGCGGCGCCCGAGGGATTGGAGGGAGAGTTGAGGATCAGCCATCGCGTTCGCGGTGTGATCGCGGCCTCCAGGTCGGCCGGCTGGACCTTGAAGCCGTCTTCCGCCCGGGTTTGCACGAACACCGGTTCGCCCCCGGCCAGCAGCACCATGTCCGGATAGCTGACCCAATAGGGCGCCGGGATGACCACCTCGTCGCCGGCGTTGAGGCTGGCGACCATGGCGTTGAAGATCACCGGCTTTCCGCCCGGCGAGACGTTGATCTGCGCCGGCTCGTAGGTCAGGCCGTTCTCCCGGGCGAACTTGCCGCGGATGGCGGCCTTCAGTTCGGGAATGCCGTCCACATCGGTATATCGCGTCTTGCCCTCGGCGATGGCCCGGACCGCCGCGTCCTTGATGTTTTGGGGCGTGCCGAAGTCCGGCTCGCCGGCGTCCAGGGAAATGATGTCCCGTCCGGCCGCCCTCAGCGCTCGCGCCTTGGCGCTCGCCACCGCCGTGGCGGAGGGCTTGATGCGGCGCAAGGTGGCGGATTCGACAAACATCGGCGCGCGACTCGGGCTGCGTGGGAAAGCGGCTTTGTTTACGGCCTGATGCGTCAACGCGCAACGCGGGATCGAGCGCCGCCGCCGGGCGCCTTGACGGCCACGCCAAGCCCCGTGATACGAGCCGCCGATGAAGGGCAATCAGGCTTGGCGACGAGCCGCGGTCGGGTTCGTTCTGTTCGGCGGCGTCGGCCTGATCTTCTTCCTTGGCGCCCATGTGTTCGGGCTCGATGGCCCGGCCCAGGCGCGGTTCTGGCTGGCCCAGGCTCGGGGACCCTGGGCCCTGCCGGCGGCGGTGGGCCTCTTCGCCGCTTTGGCCTTTCTGGGCGCCCCGCAATTTGTTCTCATCGCCGCCGCCGTGGCGGCCTTCGGGCCCTGGCGCGGGCTGGCCTATAGCTGGACGGGGACGATGGTCTCGTCCCTGGTCGGATTTGGGCTCGGGCGCACCTTTGGCGCTCGCCTCCTGAGGGACGTTGGCAACGAGGGCCTCGACCGGTTCCTGCGCCTGATCGCCCGAAATGCTGTGATGGCCAGCCTGCTGATCAGGCTCGTGCCTTTCGCGCCTTTCATCCTGGTCAACATCGCCGCGGGCGCGACGGCCATGCGCACGGTCGACTTCGCACTCGGGACCGCCATCGGGATCGTCCCGAAGATCGCCCTGACAGCCTTCGCCGGCGCCTCGATCATGCAAGCCTTCAATGGAGGCGGCTGGGCGCCCATGGCTCTCGCCGCCGCCGCCGCATTGCTCTGGTTGGCGGCGGGTCTGGTCGCCCGGCGCTGGCTTGCGCGCGACTCCGCAAGGACGGCGGATGGGCCAACGGACAACTCATCAGTCTAATTAGCGCATGATCTAACCAAATATACGCGTCTGCATGGCATAATCATCCCATTCTCATCCAATATTTCATTGCTTCAGCAAGAGTATTGCGTCGTGCGCCGCCGCCGCCTATACCTTGCCGCCATGGCTTTCTCGCGCGAACAGTTCTGCCTGCACCGCCTTTGCCTTAGCGGCCCCTGGGCGTCGCCACTGGCTGCGTGAACCTCGCGGCCGAGGCGTCCAGGGGATGACCCGCCGCCTCCCAGCCACACCGCGAAAAGAGTCCGCCATGACGTCCGACGCCGCCAACGACCGCCGACCCCGCGCTGATCCTCCCGCGCCCGGCCAAAGAGTCATCGTCTTCGACACCACCATGCGCGACGGCGAGCAGTCGCCCGGCGCATCCATGTCGATCGACGAAAAGCTCGAGCTGGCCAAGATTCTCGAGGATATGCGCGTCGACGTCATCGAGGCGGGCTTTCCCATCGCCTCCAACGGCGACTTCGAAGCCGTGCGCAGGATCTCCCAGATGGTCACCGAGAGCACGGTCTGCGGTCTCGCCCGCGCCGGCGCCGCCGACATCGAGCGCTGCGCCGAGGCTATCGGCCCCGCCGCCCGCGGGCGGATCCACACCTTCATCTCCACCAGCCCGCAGCACCGCGACCACATCCTGCGCATGAGCGCCGGCGAAGTCGTCGAAGCGGTTCACGCCTCGGTGACCCTGGCGCGCAATCTGTGCGGGGACGTGGAGTGGTCGGCTCAGGACGCCACCCGCACCGAACGCGATATGCTGCGCCGCTGCGTCGAAGCGGCGATCCGCGCCGGCGCCGGCACCATCAACATCCCCGACACCGTCGGCTTCACCTATCCCGACGAGTACGCGGCCATCTTTCGTGATCTGATCGAGAACGTGCCCGGCGCCGATGGCGTGGTGTTCTCCACCCACTGCCACAACGATCTGGGGCTCGCGGTGGCCAACAGCCTCGCCGGCGTGCAGGCCGGCGCGCGGCAGGTCGAGGTGGCGATCAACGGCATCGGCGAGCGAGCCGGCAACGCGGCCCTCGAAGAGGTGGTGATGGCCCTCAAGGTGCGGGCCGATCGCCTGCCGTTCCCCACCGGCGTACGCACCGAACACATCACCCGCGCCAGCCGCTACGTCTCGGCCATCACCGGCTTTCCGGTGCAGTTCAACAAGGCGATTGTCGGCAAGAACGCCTTCGCCCACGAAGCCGGCATCCACCAGGACGGCATGCTCAAGAACGCGCAGACTTATGAGATCATGCGGCCAGAGGATGTCGGGCAGGGCGGCTCGAACCTGGTCATGGGCAAACACTCCGGCCGCCACGCCTTTCGCGAGAAGCTGCGGGCTCTGGGTTACGATCTGGGCCAGAACGCCCTCAACGAAGCCTTCGGCCGCTTCAAGGATCTGGCCGACAAGAAGAAGACGATTTATGACGACGATATCGTCGCCCTGGTGGATGACGCCCTGTCCAGGGGCGCCGAGCGCATTCAGGTCAAATCCCTGCGCGTGGTCTCCGGCACCGAAGGGCCGCCGCAAGCCCGCCTGACCCTGGTCGTCGACGGCGTCGAAGCGGCGGCCGTGGCCACCGGCGACGGACCGGTGGACGCGGTGTTCAACGCCATCCGCCAGATCGCGCCGCACGCCGCCGTGCTGCGCCTTTTCCAAGTCCATGCGGTCACCGAAGGGGCGGACGCGCAAGCTCAGGTCTCGGTTCGCTTGGAGGAAGACGGCAGCATCGCCACCGGCCAGTCAGCCGATACCGACACGCTCACCGCCAGCGCCACGGCCTACGTCAACGCCCTCAACAACCTGATCTCGCGCCAGGAGAAGGCTCCGCCCGAGCCGCTGAGGAAGCTCAATTCCAATGGGTGAACTTAAGATGGCGCGCGCGGCTGACTTTGGCTCCGCCCAGGCGACCTGGCGAGGCTTTGGGCGGCCGGCGACCAGGTCATGTCACGACAGGCTCAACCTGCGGCGATTAAGTCCCTTGAAGTTGCCTCATCGTCAGGGCAGAGAATGCCCCTCGGCCCAAGAGCCCTCGCGATGGGCGGCGAAGGCGCGCGGATGGGAACGCGCGATGATCGCCACTCGGTGGGTTTGAGGGCCAGAGCCTCGATCCGTCCGTCCTCGTCCTTGTCTACCGAGCCCGCACATGTTTTCCTCCCTGTTCGGTGTCATTTCCAATGACATCGCCATCGATCTCGGCACCGCCAACACCCTCATCTACATGAAGGGTCGCGGCATCGTGCTCAACGAACCGTCGGTGGTCGCTCTTCGCACCGCGGGCGGCCGCAAGACCGTCTATGCGGTTGGCGCCGAAGCCAAGATGATGCTGGGCCGCACCCCGGGGCACATGGAAGCCATCCGGCCAATGCGGGACGGCGTCATCGCCGACTTCGAAGTCGCCGAGGAGATGATCAAGTATTTCATTCGCAAGGTTCACAACCGCAAGGGGTTCGTGAACCCCAAGGTGATTGTCTGCGTGCCGTCCGGGGCCACCGCCGTCGAGCGCCGCGCCATCAACGATTCCTGCCTCAACGCTTCGGCGCGCCGGGTTGGGCTGATGTACGAACCCATGGCCGCCGCCATTGGCGCGGGCCTGCCGATCCACGAGCCGACCGGTTCCATGGTGGTGGACATCGGCGGCGNNGGCGGCGGCACCACCGAGGTCGCGGTTCTGTCGCTTTCGGGCATCGTCTATTCGCGCAGCGTGCGGGTGGGCGGCGACAAGATGGATGAGGCGATCATCAGCTACATGCGCCGCCACCACAATCTGCTGATCGGCGAGACCACGGCCGAGCGCATCAAGAAGGAAATCGGCACGGCCCGGCCGCCCGCGGACGGCCACGGACTTGTCATCGATGTGAAGGGTCGCGACCTCATGCAGGGCGTGCCCCGCGAGGTCCGCATCAGCGAAAAGCAGGCCGCCGACGCGGTGGCCGAGCCGGTCTCGCAGATCATCGAGGCGGTCAAGGTGGCCCTGGAGGCCACGCCTCCGGAACTGGCCGCGGACATCGCCGACAAGGGCATCATGCTGACCGGCGGCGGCGCCCTCCTGCGCGGCCTCGACCTGGAAATCCGCGACCACACGGGTCTGCCGGTGACGGTGGCGGACGATCCCCTGTCCTGCGTCGCGCTCGGCTGCGGCAAGGTGCTCGAACATCCCCAGTGGATGAAGGGATTGCTCGAGTCCACTCTGTTCTAAGGCGCCTGTCGGGCGATGCGGCGGGGGCCGATAGGAGGCGTTGATTGTCCCTGCGGGATGGGCCCCTGGGCGATATCAAACCGCCGCTGGCGTGGATGGCGGGCGTGGCGCTGATCATCGCCCTTGGCGCCGCCTTGGCGGTTTTTGTCGGCGACCGGCGTGGGACCGCGCGCGGCCAGGCATTGGTCACCACCCGGCGGGCGGCCGATGCCGTGGTTGGGCCTGTTGGCGGCGTCCTTTCGGCTCCCATCGGCTGGGTTCGCCAAGGCGTCGACGCCGGCAAGGACTATGTCTTCGCCGGAACCCAGAACCGCGCGCTCAAGCGGCAATTGATCGAGGCTGGAGCCTGGAAGGACGAGGCGGTGGCCCTGCGCAATGAGAACGCCCGCCTGCGCGCCCTCTTGGGCGTCAAGACCGATCCGCCCATTCCCATGGTCTTCGCGCGCACGGTCATCGATGCCCGCGGCCCCTTCGCCAACACCCGTTTGGCCGACGCCGGCGCCCAGCGCGGGGTAACCGAGGGTAATCCGGTGATGAGCGAGCGCGGTCTGGTGGGGCGCGTCACCGGCGTGGGCCCGCGAGTCAGCCGCATCATGCTGCTCACCGATGCCGGGAGCCGCACGCCGGTGATCGTCGGCGCCAACGGCCGGGCCATACTTACCGGCGATGGAGGCGCCAATCCAAGCTTGGCCTATCTGCGCACCCACGATGTCTTGCACGCCGGCGACCGGGTGCTGACCTCGGGCGACGGCGGTGTTCTGCCGCGCGGGCTTCCTGTCGGATCGGCGGTGATGGGTCTCGACGGCGTCTGGCGGGTCGCCCTGGATTCCGACGCCTCGCCGATCGATTTCGTGCACATCCTGCTGTTTCGGGATTTCTCCCAGCTGGTGGCGCCGGGGGCGTTGGCCCCAGCCGCCCTGCCGTCCACCTCGACCGGGGCCCCGGACGTCGATGCTTCGCCAGGCCCCGCGACGTCGAGCCGAGCGCCGGCGCCGGCGCCGGCGGCGGCAGGGGCGGGGTCGAGGCGATGACCGGCGCGCCCGGTCGCGCTCCGCGCCCAATCCGCTCAATGGCCGCGACGATCATCCTGTGCGTCGTCGCCTCGCTCGTCTTCGCCCTGCCGCTGAGGATCGCCGGGTTGCAGCTTCCCGAGCCTGTATTCGTTCTGGTTCCGGCCTTTGCCTGGGCCGCCATCCGGCCGTCGATCCTGCCGCCGTTCGCGCTGCTGGCCTTGGGAGTCTTCCTCGATCTGCTGTGGGGCGCGCCCCTGGGGCTGTGGCCGTTGTGCCTGATGGCCGCCTATGGATTCACCTTTTCCATGCGGCCTTCACTGTCGGGTCAGAGCTTCATCGCCCTGTGGGCGTGGTACGCCGCCGCCTGCACGGTCGCCTTCGTGACCGGCATGGTGTTGACCAGCATCTTGACCGGCGCGGTGCCCAGCCTGATCGGAGTCGCGCTCCAGTGGCTGGTCAGCGCGGCCCTGTTTCCATTGGCCAACCGCCTGATGGAACGCCAAACCGAAGCGGACTTGCGCTTCCGATGATCGAATCTTCGATATTCCTGAACGAGGTCAATGACCGCCAGGGGCTCTTTCAGCGGCGCACCTTCCTGTTTGGCGGCGTGGTCAGCGTTGGGCTGGTGGCGCTGGGCGGTCGCCTGGCTCACCTGCAGCTCCTGCAGGCCGGCCGCTACAAGAAGCTTTCCGAGCACAACGAATTTGAATTCGTGCTGACCCCTCCGCCGCGCGGCCTCATCGTCGACCGCAACGGCGTGGTTCTCGCCTCCAATCGTCCTGACTTCCGCCTGCTGTTGGCCAAGGACGAGCACATCGACATCGACGCCACCCTGGCCAACCTCGCCAAGCTGGTGCCCATGGACGATGAGCGACTTCGCCGCCTGCGCGCCGACATCGACGCCGCGCCGCGCAAGGCTCCCGTCGCGGTCATGGAAGACATGACCTGGGAGGAGTTTTCGCGCATCAACGTGCGCGCGCCGGAACTGCCCGGTGTCACCGCCGACATGGGTGAGGTGCGCGTCTATCCCTACGCCGGCGCCTTCGCGCACGTGGTCGGCTATGTCGCCAAGGTGAGCGCCAAGGATGTCACCAAGACGGGACCCAACGCCGAACCCATAATGCTCAATCCGGGCTTTCGTATTGGCAAGCAAGGCGTCGAAAAAGCTTATGATTTGCCTCTGAGAGGGACGCCCGGCGCGCGCAAGGTCGAGGTCGACGTCAAGGGCCGTGTGGTGCGTCAGGATCCCCGCGGCGACATCGCGTCGATCCCGGGCTCCCCCATCCGGCTCACGCTTGACGCCGATGTGCAAAATCGCGGTCTGGAGATTTTCGGCGAGGATAGCGGCGCGGCGGTGATGATGGATTGCCGCAGCGGCGACGTGCTTTGCCTGCTATCGGCCCCCAGCTTCGACGCCAACCGGTTCGTCAAGGGACTGACCGGTCCGGAGTACAGGGCGCTGGCCGACTACGACCGCAAGCCCTTGTTCAACAAGGCGCTGACGGGGACCTTTCCGCCGGGATCGACCTTCAAGACGATGGTCGCCCTGGCCGCCCTGGAGCACGGTGTCAGCCCCGATATCATCCATGTCTGCAATCGCGTGTGGAACTTCGGCGGACGGCCCTGGCATTGCGA
>PMOM01000161.1:0-1742 GCA_003161535.1 Caulobacteraceae bacterium
GGCGAGGTCGCGCCCCTGATTCGTCCCTGCGTCGTTTTGGTCAGGGCGCGGGCGGTTTGGCAGGCGGCGGCGTCGGCAAGGGCGGCAGGCTCACCGTCGGCATGGGGGCCGAGAATGGAGCCGCGGGCGGCGTCTCGGCGGTGGCTCGCTTGGCGGTCGGTAGCCGAACCGTGGGGGCCGGCGCCTGGTTGGGCGAAACGGGGGTCGCGGGACGCTGTCCAGCCGCGCCGGGCGCTGGAAGAGTGTCCGGGTTGATCGATTGCTGCTTCAGCCGATTGAGGATGGCCTGCGAAGATCGCTCGCGTCCGCCCAGCAGGGTGAGCGACAGGCTGATGATCAAGAACAGGGTGAACAGGATCCAGGTTGTGCGCGTGAGGAGGTCGCCGGCTCCGCGCGTGGTGATCAGGCCGGTCGGGCTGCCGCCGCCCAGAGCCCCGCCCTCGGAGCGTTGCAGGAGGACAACGCCGATCAAGGCCAGACAAACCAGGATATTCAAGGTCAACAACAGGCCAAGCAGCATGAAAAGGAGGGCTTTCCGATCGGCGAATGGCATCGCGCTCGCGAGACGCGCGCCATCTAACATCAAGGCGCCCTCGAAGCCAGAGGCCCCGGAGGATCGGCGCCACCGCCGTCAGGTCAAATCGCCTCGATTATGCCAGCGAACTCCGCGGCGACCAGCGACGCGCCGCCAACCAGGGCGCCGCCGACGTTTTTCACGCCCAGGATCGCCTTGGCGTTCGAGGGTTTCACCGAGCCGCCATAAAGGATGGGGACCGTCCCTGCCGCCTCCCCGAACAGGGCGACGAGCTCATCTCGAATGGCGCCATGAACAGCCGCGATTTCATCCAGGCCGGGGATCAATCCAGATCCGATGGCCCAGACCGGTTCGTAGGCGATCGCGAAGGGCGCCGTGGCCAGTTCGATCGGTAGCGAGCCGCGAAGTTGGGCTTCAACCACGCCGATCGCCGCGCCGGCCCGTCGCTGGTCCAGGCTCTCGCCGACACAGACGATGGGCTCCAGGCCCGCTCGCAGGGCCCCCTTTGCCTTGGCCGCCACCAAGGCGTCGCTTTCGCCATGGCTCGCGCGCCGTTCGGAATGTCCAAGAATGACCAGGCTCGCGCCAGCATCGATCAGCATCTCCGCTGAGAGATCGCCGGTGAAGGCTCCCGCCGGCTCGGGGCGGCAATCCTGGCCCCCGATCAGGATCGGCAAGCCGGCCAGGCCCTCGGCCATGCGATTGATCAGGGTGGCCGGCGGGCAGATCGCCACTCGCGCCGGCGGTGGACGCGCTTCGAGAGCGGCGGCCAGGGCGCGCGCCTCATCCAGAGACGCCGTCAGGCCGTGCATTTTCCAGTTTCCGGCGATCAGGGGGCGAGGCGGGGTCAAGGCGAAGAGAGATCCAAACCGTCGGTGTGCCTTGCGGGCAATCGCAACGCTCCACTATACCGCCATCGCGGCGGGCGCCATCGAGCCCGCGCTCAAACGGCTCGACAATCCATGACCGGCACCCTCCGCTCCACGGCCAGAAACCCGGTCGCCATCGCTCTGATGGGCATGCTCATCCTTGTCTTCCTGATTCTCGGGGTGGGGGGTGGGGGCCGATTCCCCGACGCCTTTCGGGCAAACCGGACCGACGCCGTGGTGCAAGCCGGTTCCCACGTCGTGACCTCGACCGACTTCAAACGGATCTTCGATGAGCAGAAGCAGCGCCTGGAGGCGCAAAACAAACAGCCGATCTCCAA
>PMOM01000161.1:1832-4536 GCA_003161535.1 Caulobacteraceae bacterium
CAATTCAGCGAGCAGCAGTTCACCCAATTCCTCGCCGCCCAAGGACTGACAGCTAGGCAGGCGCAGGCCGAGCTGGCTGATGAACTGGCCCAGCGACACTTCACCTTCGCACTCGGAGCCGGTTTCCGGGCGCCGCGCATCTATGCCGCCTTGAGCGCCATCGCCGGTCTGGAAAACCGCGACGTCAGTTACTTCATTCTCAACCCTCACGTCGTTCCGGTTCCGGCGCCGCCTAGCGATGCGCAGCTTCTGGCGTTCATGAAGGAGCACGCCGCCCAACTCACCAGGCCGGAGATGCGCGCCATCACCCTGGTGCGTTTTTCAGCCGCGGCCATCGCCCCGACCGTGACGCTCGATCCGGCGGCGGAGCAAAAGGAGTTCGCCTTTCGCAAGGACTCGCTGTCTTCGCCCGAGACTCGCACGGTGATGCAGATTCCGGTGAAAACGGCGGCTCAGGGCGCGCAAGCGGCGGCGAGGCTGACCCAGGGAGAAGACCCGGCCGCCATCGCAAAGTCGTTTGGCGTCGAGGCGATCAGCTACGTCGACAAGCCGCGGACGGCCATCGCCGATCGCAAGCTGGCAGCCGCGGCCTTCGCTCTCAAGGCCGGTCAGATCAGCGGACCGGTGCAGGGTGACCTGGGCATGGCGGCCCTGAAAGTCGTCAAGGTGACGCCCGGCGTCGCGGCGACGTTCGAAGCGGCAAGGGCGAAAATCGAAGCGGACCTGCGCCAGAAGGCGGGGCGAGACCGGGCCTTTGAGTTGAGCCAAAAGTTCGATGACGCGCGTCAGGCCGGATCCAGCGTCGCCGACGCCGCTCAGAAGGCGGGCGTGACCACGCTCGCCATCGGACCCTTCACCGCCAACGGCCTGGACGCCGACGGCAAGCCCAATCCGCTCTTGACCGACAAGATCGTCAAGGCCGCCTTCGCCCAGAACGCGGGCGAGGATTCCGACCTGCAGGACGCCGGCCAGGGTGAGTATTTCGCGCTCCGCGTCGACCGGGTGTTGCCCCCCGCCCTTCCGGCTTTGGCCGAGGCGCGGCCGGCGCTGGCCAAAGCCTATCTGACCCAGACCTACCTTGAGGCGCTCAAGGCGCGGGCGGACGCCCTGATGGCCCAGATCCGCAAGGGCGTGGGCATCGAGCAGGTGGCGGCCAGTGTGGGGGCTAAGGTGGTCCGCCAGCAGGGCATGCAAGCCATCAAAGCCCAACAGTACCAAGCCATGGGACGCGACTTTCTCCAGGGCGTCTTTGGCGTCAAGCCTGGCGAGGTGTTCGCGGCCGGCGCGCCCAATGGCGTCTATATCGCCAAGCTGGACGCCATTCGCCCAGGCGATGTCACCACGACGGCGAAGGTTGTCGAAGCCATCCGCGGCCGGCTCTCGCAGGACTACCTCAGCGACCTGGCCAGCGCGGCTCGCTCGGCCTCCGCTCAGAGCGTGAAGGTGACAACCAACCTGGCCCTGGCCCGCCAGACCATGGGCATCGATCCCGACCTTCTGGCCAAGCGAGGGGCCAAGGGCGCCAAGAAGAAGTGACCATCGAGCCGCCCTTCGAGGCCTTCGCCGGAGCCTACAACCAGGGCAAGGCGCAGCTTGTCTGGACGCGGCTGATCGATGATCTGGAAACCCCGGTCTCCGCCTATTTGAAGGTCGCCGGCGGAAGGCCCTACGCCTTCCTGTTCGAGTCGGTGGAGGGCGGCGACACGCGGGGACGCTATTCCATCATCGCCATGAACCCCGATCTGATCTGGCGATGCCGGGCCGGGACAGCCGAGGTCGCCGAAGCGGAAACGGCCGCGACTTCGCGGTTCTCGCCAGTGGCGGGCGGCGCTCTGGAGAGCCTGCGCGATCTGGTGGCGCGCTGTCGTCTGGAGGTTCCCGCCGGCCTGCCGCCCATGGCCGCAGGCCTCTTCGGCGTGGTCGGCTACGACATGGTGCGCCTTGTCGAGCGCCTGCCGGATGTGAACGCCGATCCCCTGGATTTGCCCGACGCCATACTGATCCGGCCCGCCATGGTGGCCATCTTCGACGCCATCGCCCAGGAAATCATCCTGGTCACCGCCGTCTGGCCCGAAAAGACCGCGACTGTCACGCCAGCCAAGGAGGCCTACGCCGCCGCGAAGGCGCGCATCGAGGCCGTTATCGCCGATCTCGCCAAGCCGCTGGCGCCGGCCCGCGCCAAGGCGCGATCAAAAGACGAAGCCTTCGCCTCCCCGACCTCCCGCGAGGCGTATGGAGCGATTGTCGAGCGGGCCAAGGACTACATTCGCGCCGGCGACATCTTCCAGGTAGTGCCAAGCCATCGCTTCAGCGCCCCCTTCGCGGGCGAACCGTTTGGCCTCTATCGATCACTGCGCCGGACCAACCCATCGCCCTTCCTGTTTTTTCTCAACTTTCCCGGATTTCAGCTGGTCGGTTCATCGCCCGAGATCCTCGTGCGCCTGCGAGACGGCAAGATCACCCTGCGGCCCCTGGCCGGCACGCGGCCGCGCGGGGCCACGCCAGCCGAGGATATCGCTCTGGAAATGGAGCTGCTGGCCGATGAGAAGGAGCGCGCCGAACATCTGATGCTGCTGGATCTGGGCCGTAATGACGTCGGCCGGGTGGCCATGCTGCGCGACGGCGGTCGCAATGCCCCGGCCGCCTCGGCCGGCAAACCTCGCGTGAGGGTGACCGAGAGCTTCATGGTCGAGCGCTACAGCCA
>PMOM01000004.1 GCA_003161535.1 Caulobacteraceae bacterium
GTCGAAGTGCAGGGGGTGGGAATTCAGCGTCAGCAGGGTGAACAGGTGATTGTCGTATTCGGTCACCGTCTTGCCCGGCCGGTGCTCATAGACATCGCCGACCACGAAATCCTCGAAATAGCGCCCGAAGCTCTCGCGGAAGCGTCGCGGGGCGACTTCCTTGTGACTGTGAACCATCCTCTCGCCTCCCTCGCGCCGGCGCTTGTCGCGGCTTCATATCATTGGAATCGAGGGCCAAGGGAAGCATCGGCGCCGACGCGCGTTTAGTCTCGGACTGGTAGGAACCCTTCGATGTCCAACGATGCCCCGCCCCCGGACCCGCCGCCGACGCCCGCGCCCCCCTGGCGCCCGCGCGGCTGGTCGATGGCGGCCATCGTACTGGCCGTCGTGGTCATCGTCGGCGGCCTTGGCGCGGCGGCGTTCCAGGCGGCGTTCCTTTCCGACATCCCCGCCATTCCCGATCCCGACGCCCTGTGGGCGGTGCGCCGCTCGCCGGGTATGACCTTTCTGGATCACAACGGCGCCTTCATCGCCGCGCGGGGGGCCAAGTACGGCGCCCGGGTGACGCTGGCCGAGCTGCCGGCCTATGTCCCGCGCGCCTTCCTGGCCGCCGAGGACCGGCGCTTCTATTCCCACGGCGCGGTGGATCCGCGGGCCATCCTGCGCGCCGCGCGCCGCGACCTGGCCGAGGGCCGGGCGGCGGAAGGCGGATCGACGCTCAGCCAGCAACTCGCCCGCACCCTCTTTCTCAGCCCCGCCCACACCTTCAAACGCAAGGTCCAGGAGGCCGTGCTCGCCTCGCGCCTGGAAGGCATGCTGGGCAAGGACGGCGTGCTCGATCTCTATCTCAACCGCGCCTACTTCGGGGCCGGCGCCTATGGCCTGGACGCCGCCGCGCAGACCTATTTCGGCAAGCCCGCGCGCGAGCTCAGTTTGGCGCAGGCCGCCGTGCTGGCGGCGGTCCCCAACGCCCCGTCGCGCCTCGCCCCCAGCAACAACATGGCCGGCGCCTGGGCGCGGGCCGGGCGCATCCTGGTCGCCATGCGCGGCGAAGGCTGGATCCGCCAGGCCGATGAAGATCAGGCCCTGGCCGCCCCGCCCGATCTGGCGCCCCCTCGCCAGGGCGAAGGCGACTGGAGCTATATCCTCGATGACGCCGCCGCCCAGGCCGGCGGCCTCGCCGGCGGGGCGTCCGATCTCGTCGTGCGTCTGACCATCGATCCGAAGCTGCAGGCCCTGGGGCTGGCCAGCGTACGCGATGTCGTCAGGGCTCAGGGCCGCGGCCGCGCCGTCTCGCAAGGCGCCATGGTCGCCCTCGCGCCGGATGGCGCCATCCGCGTCATGGTCGGCGGCCTCGACCACCAGGCCAGCGCCTACAATCGCGCCACCCAGGCCAGGCGCCAGCCGGGATCGGCGTTCAAGGCCTTCGTGTTCGGCGCCGCCATGGAGGCGGGCGTCCGCCCCACCGACACGCGCCAGGACGCTCCCGTCGCGCTGGGGCGCTGGAATCCCAGCAACTACGGCGGCCGCTATGCCGGCGCGGTCACCATCGAGCAGGCGCTCGCCCGCTCCATCAACACCATCGCCGTGCGCCTGACTTTGGAGATCGGCCCCGCCCAGGTGGCCGGATTCGCCCGCCGTTGCGGCCTTGCCGACATCCCGGCCAATCCGGGCCCCTCCATCGCCCTGGGGGCCTATGAGGTGAGCCTCCTGCAGCTGGCCGGCGGCTATCAGGTGTTCCAGAGCGGCGGCGGGCGCACCACGCCCTATCTCATCGAATCCCTGACGACCACGGCCGGCCAGAGCCTCTACGCCCACGGACCGTCATCACCCTTGCCGGTCTATGACCCCCTCTACGCCTCGCGCATGGTGCGCATGCTCAAAGCGGTGATGATCAACGGCACCGGAACCGCCGCCGCCATCGGCCGACCGGCGGCGGGCAAGACCGGCACCAGCCAGAACTGGCGCGACGCCTGGTTCGTCGGCTTCACCCCCGATCTGCTGGCCGCCGTCTGGGTCGGCAACGACAACGGCCGCCCCATGGCCAAGGTGACCGGCGGCGAGCTGCCCGCGGCCATCTGGCGCCGCTTCATGATGGCGGCCGAAAAGGACGTCCCGCCCACCGATTTCACCTGGCTGGTCCCCGAACCTCAGGAGCCGCCTCTCGAGGCGCCCCTGGAGCCCACCGTCGACGGCGCCCCGGTCTACCAGGACCAGCCGCCCATGCTCGATGCCGACGGCCCGGTCCCCGATGAGCCCGCCCGGCCGCCGCCGCGGGACGCTGGCGATGACGGTCCGGACATGGCGCCGCCCGACGAGCCCGGCGCGCCCGACGACCTCGTGCCCCCGCCGCCCCCGCCTCCCCCTGGTTCCCCGCGCCAGGAGGAGCCGCCGCCCGATCGCGACTGACCCCATCGGCGAGGTTTTCGTCGCCCTCGCCACGCGCTACACTCAGCCCGTCCGCCTGCGTTTTGGAGTTCCGCCATGGCCTACGCCTGGATCGAAAACGGCCCGGTTTCCCTGCCGCCGCGCAAGGTGGCCTATTGGGCCGGAGCGGTGGTGGGGGTCCTTGCCTTGATCGGCATTGCAATCGGCTTCCGCGCCGCCTGGCGCGAGGCCCCCGTCCCGGGCTCGGGCGCCGACACCAACCTCGGGCTTCCCGGCGACGACACTCTGACCGCCAGACCCATCGTCGTCCTGCCGCCGCCGGTCGTCGCGCCAACCCCCGATCAGGCGCCGGCCAAGGCCGACGACGCCGCCGCCGCCGACAAGGCCGCCGCCATCGCCAAACAGACCGCCGCCGCTCAGGCGGTGCAGGCCAAGCCCTCCAAGCCGCCTGGAAACATCGACGATATCCTCACCTCGGCCAGCGAAAAGCCGCCCGCCCGGGCCCGGCCCGGCCCCGCCGACGAAGCCCCGCCCAGCGCCCCGGTGAAAAGCGACGTCCCGTTCTAGAGGATCGTTTTCCCCGCGAAAGCGGGGACCCAGCGCATGGACTCCGGGCCGGCTGATCCTCCTCCGCGAATCGAGAGGGGCTCGCTAGGTTAGTCTCCCCCCGTTCACGGGGGGAGGGGACCGCGAAGC
>PMOM01000045.1 GCA_003161535.1 Caulobacteraceae bacterium
CTGCCGTTCATTTCCTACGGCGGCTCTTCCATGCTGGCCATGGGCCTGACTCTTGGCCTGGCCTTGGCGCTAACCGGCCGGCGGCCTGGCGCCTACGCCACCAGCGACAGTCTGGCCAAGGCCGGCGCCTTTGCTTGAGCGGGGTTTGGCGTCCCGCAAGGTCGCGGTCATCGCCGCGGGGGGGACCGGCGGCCATTTGTTTCCGGCCCAAGCCTTGGCCGAGGCGCTGGCGAGCCGCGGCTGGCGCATCGTCCTGGCTACCGATGACCGGGCGCAAGCCCTCGCCAATACCTTCCCCGCCGAGGAGGTGATCATCCTGGCGGCGGCGACCGTCCGCAAAGGTGATCCGGCCAGTCTGCCGCGCGCGGCGGCGACCATATTGCGAGGCGTTTCGCAAGGCAGAACCGCCTTGGCCAGGATCGATCCGGCGGTGGTGGTCGGGTTCGGAGGCTATCCTTCGCTGCCGGCCCTGATCGCGGCGATCAGCAAGGGTCGCCGGACGATTGTCCACGAGCAGAACGCGGTTTCCGGGCGCGCCAACCGCCTGCTGGCCCCATTCGTCACCGCGATCGCCTGCGCCTTTCCCACGCTGGGCAAGGCCAGTGCACGCGCTCAGGCCCGCGCCGTGCTTGTCGGCAATCCCGTGCGGCCGCAGATTCGCGCCCTGGCCGATCTGGCCTATGACCCACCGGCGGTGGACGAGGGCGAGGTGCGTCTGCTGATCACCGGGGGAAGCCAGGGCGCACGACTGCTCTCCGAACTGCTCCCAGCGGCCATCGCCGAGCTCCCCGAACCCCTCCGCCTACGCCTGCGCGTCGAACAGCAGACGCGCCCCGATAGTCTGGAGGGCGCGCGCCGCGTTTACGCCGACGCCCTGGTGGCCTGCGAACTCGCGCCCTTCTTCCGGGACATGGCCGGCCGGCTGGCCAAGGCCCACCTCGTCATCGGCCGCGCGGGAGCGTCGACGGTGAGCGAGATCGCCGTGGCCGGCCGGCCATCGATTCTCATTCCCCTGAAGGTCTCCCTGGACGACGACCAGGGCCAGAACGCCCAGGTTCTGGCCGACGCCGGCGCGGCGCAAGTGGCCCGCGAAGACAGCCTCACCCAACCGATGATGACCGCCGCGTTGCAGGCCCTGCTGACTAACCCCCGTCGCCTGGCCAGGATGGCGGCCGCCGCCAGACGCGTGGCGCGGCCGGACGCCGCCGAGCGACTGGCCGATCTGGTCGAGACAACGGCGCGCTGACTCTCCGGCGCCACCGCCGCCGAGGGCCCACCGTTTCGCTTTGCCGCCAATTGCGCTAGCCAGCTTGCATGCACCGCAGTCCCGCGCCCTTCGATCTTGGACCCGTCCACTTTATCGGCATCGGCGGCATCGGCATGAGCGGGATCGCCGAAATCATGCTGCGGCGGGGATATACGGTGCAGGGCTCCGACGCCAAGGCCAGCGCCAATACCGAACGCCTTGAAAGCCTGGGGGCGAAGGTCTTCATTGGCCACCGCGCCGAACACGTCCAGGGCGCCTCGGCGATCGTCTATTCAAGCGCCATCAAGGCCGACAATCCGGAGATGCTGGCCGGGCGCGCGCATCGAACGCCTCTGGTGCGGCGCGCCGAGATGCTGGCCGAGCTGATGCGGTTACGATTTTCCGTGGCCGTGGGCGGAACACACGGCAAGACCACCACCACCTCCATGATCGCCGCCCTGCTGGACGCCGGCGGCCTTGATCCCACCGTGGTCAACGGCGGCATCATTAATGCCTATGGCGCCAACGCCAAGGTCGGCGAAGGCGAATGGATCGTCGTCGAGGCCGACGAGAGCGACGGCACATTCCTCAAGCTGCGCTCCACAGTCGCGGTGGTCACCAACATCGATCCCGAACACCTCGATCATCACGGCGACTTCGCCGGCCTCAAGAGGGCCTTCGCGGAATTCGTTCAGAACATTCCTTTCTACGGCTTCGCCGCCCTGTGCATTGACGATCCCGACGTTCAGGAGATGGCGGCGAGGATCGACAATCGCCGCCTGGTTACCTACGGGACCAACCCCCAGGCCGAGGTTCGGGCGGTCGATATCGTCCTGGATCCCGCTGGCGCGACCTTCGAGGCGCAACTGACGGCGCCGGATGGCTCGCAGACGTCGCTTGGCCGCATGTCCCTGCCGATGGCAGGCCGGCACAATGTGCTCAACGCCCTGGCGGCCATCGCGGTCGCCCGCGAACTGGGTGTCTCCCTGAAGGCGATCGCCGCGGGTCTGGCCGGCTTTGGCGGCGTGCGTAGACGCTTCACCACCACTGGGGTGACGCGCGGCGTGCGGGTGATCGACGACTATGGGCACCACCCGGTGGAGATCGCCAATGTTCTGGCCGCCGCCCGCGCGATCACCCATGGGCGCGTGATCGCCGTGATGCAGCCGCATCGTTACTCGCGGCTGCGCGACCTGTTCGCCGATTTCTGCCGCTGCTTCAACGACGCCGACGTCGTCGTGATCGCCGATGTCTACCCGGCCGGGGAAAGCCCCATCGAAGGGTTCGCCCGCGACGCCTTGATCAAGGGCGTGCGCCGCCACGGACACCGTCAAGTGCTGGCATTGGACAGCCCAGGGGACCTGCCCGATCTGATCGGGCGCGAGGCCAAGGAGGGCGATCTGGTCATCTTTCTGGGAGCCGGCGACATCACCGCCTGGGCTTACGCTCTGCCCGGGCAGTTGGAAGCGCCGCCGTCGCCGTCCGCGCCGTGACTTGGCGGGAACGCCTGCCGGCGGTGCGGGGCAAGCTGTTGATGGACGAACCCCTCGCCGCGCTGACCTGGCTCAGGGTCGGTGGCGCCGCCGAGGTTCTGTTCCTTCCCGCCGACGAGGAGGATCTCGCCGACTGCTTGCGTGCCTTGCCCGCTGACACGCCGGTGACGGTCCTGGGTGTCGGATCGAACGTGATCGTGCGCGACGGCGGCATCGATGGCCTGGTGGTGCGGCTGGCGGGCCGTGCTTTTGGCGAGGTGCACGTCGATCCAGGTCCACGCCAGGTGATCGCCGGCGCCGCCGTCCTGGATTCCGCCGTGGCCCGGGCGGCGGCCAAGGCGGGCATTTCGGGGCTGGAATTCTATGCCGGCATTCCCGGAACGGTTGGCGGCGCCCTGACCATGAACGCCGGTTGCTATGGAGGCGAGACCGGCGCCGTGCTGGTGGCCGCCTGGGGGGTGGATCGCACCGGTGAGCGGCGCGTCTTCACGGTGGCCGAGCTTGGCTATTCCTATCGCCATAGCCAGGCGCCGGCCGGCATGATCTGGACCGGCGCGGTGTTTCAAGGAGGGCGCGGCGATCCCGAGGCGCTTGGCCAGGCCATCGCCGCCATCACTCAGCGCCGCGAAGCCACCCAGCCGATCCGCGAGAAGACCGGCGGATCGACCTTCAAGAATCCGCCGGGCGACTCGGCCTGGCGCCTGATCGACGCCGCCGGCTGGCGCGGCAAGCGCATGGGCGGCGCGATGTTTTCGCCGCTACACGCCAATTTCATGATCAACACCGGCGAGGCCGCCGCCGACGATCTGGAGGATCTGGGCGAGGCCGTGCGCGCCGATGTCGAGGCGAAGTTTGGGGTCGCCCTGGAATGGGAAATCCGACGCATCGGACGGCGGCGTCAGCGCCGCGCTTAACAAGGCCGCGCAATTGGGCCACAAGCGACCGCGCCTTGCGAAGCGGAGATCCCATGACCCTTCCATTTGCTGGC
>PMOM01000220.1 GCA_003161535.1 Caulobacteraceae bacterium
GGCGGTCATCCCGAGGGGATCCTCTCAAGCGCGGAGGCCGGAGCGGCCGGAAGCAAGACCCGAAACACCGTGCGCCCAGGTTCGGATTCGAAGTCGATCAGGCCGCCGTGTCCGGCCACCAGCTTGGCGACCAGCGCCAGACCCAGTCCCGCCCCGTGAGCCTTGGTGGTGACGAAGGGCTCGAACAGGCAATCGCGAAGTCGGCCAGGCACACCGGCGCCGTTGTCCATGACCCGCACCTCTAGCGGCGCGCCATGAGTGGGCGCGCCATCGGCCCCGCGAATTCGCACCCCATGTCGATAGGCCGTGGCGATGGCGATCTCACCTCGGCCGTCGCCGCGCGCGTGCGCGGCCTCGGCGGCGTTCTTGGTCAGGTTGAGGAACACCTGGATGAGCTGGTCCTCCTCGCCCCAAGCCGGCGGCAGGGAGGGATCGTATTCGTCGCGCAGAGCCAGGCCGTCGGCGACGCCATTGGCCGCCAGGGCCCGCACTCGATCAAGAACGCGATGGATGTTGACGGCCGAACGGACCGGCGGATCGTCGCCGGCGAAAGCCTCCATCCGATCGAGCAGGCGCCGGATGCGGTCAGTCTCGTCAACAATCAGTTGAGCCAGAGGGATGTCCTCGGCGCTGGCGCCCGATTTGAGCAGCTGCGCCGCGCCCCGGATGCCGGCCAAGGGGTTCTTGACCTCGTGGGCGAGCATTTCGCCCAGACCCAGGACCGAGCGAAGGCCGGCTGGATCCGCCGTTCGATCCACTCCGGAGACCGGCCCGCGCACCTGCAGGGTTAGCAGCACGGACCCGTCGGCCAGGGGCGTCGCCGCGGCATCGGCGGTGAAGCTGGCATGGCCAAACAGATTCACCTCCACGTCGCGCTCGCGCACGGCGCCAGTCTGGGTCGCGCAGCGTTCGATGAGGGCGGTCAGCGCCGAACCCACCGGCAGGGCGCTCTTCAGGGTCCGCAGAGCCAGCAGCGACAACCCCTGGCCGAATAGGTCTTCGGCCGCCTCGTTGACCGCCGTCAGCGCGCCCTGGTCGTCCAAAACCAGGGCGGCTTGCGGCCAGAAGTCAAAGGCGGCGGCCTTGAGGCTGTCCGGAGCGGGTCTCATGCGGCGAGCCTGCGCTCATCGGTCAACCAAAGATCACACAGCGCATGGGCGATTTCACCGGGCGTCTCGAGGCGGCAAAGCATCCCCCTCGCGGCCCGCCGGGCCTCGGACGAGGCGGGCCAAGGGGCGTGGTCGATGTAGGCCGCCAGATGTTTGCGGAACATGCGAAGCCCCAGCCGCTCGCCATGGAAGTCCACGCTGGCGCCAAGGTGCTCGAGCACAATGGCGGCGCGCGCCTCCGGGCCCGGTTCTCGTGGGAGCCGCCCCTCAAGCGCCGCCTGGATGCAGGCGGCGATCCACGGTTGGCCGATGGCCCCGCGACCGATCATCACCGCGTCGGCGCCTGATTGGCTCAGCGCCTGGCGGGCCGCGGACGCATCGGCGATATCGCCATTGACCAGCACGGGTATGCCGACCGCCGCCTTGACCTCCCGCACCGCCTTCCAGTCGGCGCTGCCGGCGTAGAACGCTCTTCGGGTGCGCCCGTGCACCGTTACCGCCCGCGCGCCCGCCGACTGCGCCCGCAAGGCCAGTTCCGGCGCGTTGCGCGAGACATCGTCCCAGCCCAGCCGCATTTTCACGGTCACCGGCCCATCGACCGCGTCCACGGCCGCGGCGACGAGGCGTTCGGCGTGGTCCAGGTCCCGCATCAGCGCCGACCCGCTCGCCACCCCCGTCACCGTCTTGGCCGGGCAGCCGAAGTTGAGGTCAATGATTTGCGCGCCCGCCGCCGCCGCCAGGCGGGCCCCTTTGGCGATGGAGTCTGGATCGGCGCCGACCAGTTGCACGACCATCAGCGGTAGGCCCTCGCCCACGGCCGCCCGGCGCACCACGTCGGGGCGCGCCGCCGCGAACAGCTCACAGGCCACCATCTCGGTGGCCACGTAGGCCGCGCCCAACCCTGTGGCGATCTGACGAAACGGCAGGTCGGTAACGCCAGTCATCGGCGCCAGCCACACCCGTCCGGCAACCTCGATCCCGCCGATCGTCAGGCTTCTGCTCATTTTATGGTCATCCACAATGCCTATCGTTTAGGCAGTTGGCGCGACGTGGTAAAGCCTTCCCGGAACATCGTAACGGCCGGAGCCGCTTCACCGGGGCCGCGCCTTGCTCTAAGCAGCGGCATGGAATTTTCCGCCATCGTCGTCGCGGCCGGTTCAGGCGAGCGGGCCGGAGGCGGAGGTCGCAAGCAGTGGCGGCCACTGGCTGGCAAGGCGGTGGCCCGCTGGTCGCTTGAGGCCTTTCTCGCCGCCGGGGCGCGGCGGGTGGTGGTGGTCATTCCACAAGGCCATGAATCCCTGGCGCGCGAGGCTTTCGCAGAATTGCCAGATTGGGTCGCGGTCGTTGGCGGCGCGACGCGCGGCCAATCGGTGCGGGCCGGACTGGCGGCCCTGACGGCGAGCGACGGTGAAGCGGTCCTCATTCACGACGCGGCCCGGCCGTTCCTCACCCGCGCTCACATCGCACCCTTGATCGCCGCCTTGGCCGCGGCGGAGGGGGCCGTTCCCGCCCTGCCCGTGGCGGACACCTTGAAACGGCGCGACTCGGTGTCCGGCGCGGTGGTCACGGCGCCACGTGACGACCTTTGGCGGGCCCAGACGCCGCAAGCCTTCCGGCGCGAGGTGATTGGCGCCGCCTACGATGCTTGGCCCACCGGCGAAACGCCCACCGATGATGCCGCCGTGGTCGAGCGCGCCGGCGGCA
>PMOM01000068.1 GCA_003161535.1 Caulobacteraceae bacterium
ATCGAACACCAGACCGCCCGCGACACCACCACCGGGACGCCGCTGCCGCTTGGCCAGCGCGGCGCCCGCATGGCCGACCGGGCGGGGCCGGCCTTCACCATCTCGCCGCGCCAGGCCCGCGACATCGCCATCGGCTTCGTCAGGCGACAGGCCGGTTATGTAGGAGACTTCTTCGCCAAGATCGATCGGATGTAGCGGCGGCTAGATCTCGATCTGGCGGGCGATTTCCACCACGTTCTTCGGCGGCAGACCGAAGCGGTCAACGACCTTCACGGCGTTGCGATAGAGAAAGGCGAACAGCGACACCCGCACGCGCAATAGGAACGGGTCGGTGGCCCTTGGCGTGACCAGATCACGGGTGGCGAAGTAGATGGCGCCTGCCAAGTCGAAGGACGCGCCCATTCCCCTCAGTTCCTTGAGCGCAGTGAACAGATCGGGGATTTCCACAAAGCCGAAACGCACCGTCGCCCGCCACAGCCCGTCGCCGAGGGCCTCGACTCCGCAGTGCTGGTTCGCGGCGACGCGGGGGGTCTCGTCGAAGATGACCGTGAGGGCCAGAACGTTGCGATGTAGCGCCCCCATGTGCCGGACGTGCTCGATGAGCAGCTGGGGAATGTTGCGCTCGCTGCGGGTCAGAAACACCGCCGTGCCGTCGACGCGCGGGATGCGTCCAGCTTTCAGGTCGGCCATGAAACGCCTGGGCGCTTCGGTCGTCTTGATCAGGCGCGTGCGCACCGAATCGATACCCGAGCGCCAGATGGCCATGACCAGGAAGACGGCGAGCCCGAGGGTCAGGGGCAACCAGCCGCCATCGGCGATCTTCAACAGATTGGCGCTGAAGAAGCCCAGATCGACGATCAGAAAGACGCCGGCGACAAGGCTCGCGGTCAGGATCGGCCAGCGCCATACCTTCAGCATGGCGGTGAACAGCAGGCCGGTGGTCAGAAGCATGGTGGTGGAAACCGCCGTGCCATAGGCCCCGGCCAGATGATCCGAGGTTCGGAAGGCGACGGTTATGCCCACGGTCGCGGCCATCATCAGCCAGTTGACCACCGGCACATAGATCTGGCCGTAGATCTTGTCGGAGGTCTGGCGGATGTTCACCGCCGGCAGCCAGCCCAGCTGCATGGCCTGGCGGGTCATTGAGAAAGAGCCGGTGATGATCGCCTGGCTGGCGATGACCGTGGCGACGGTCGCCAGGGCGACCAGCGGGTAGATCGCCCAGTGCGGGGCGAGCTGAAAGAACGGATTGCCCAAGATTGTCCCCTTTTCCATGAGCAGCCCGGTCTGGCCGGCGTAGCTCAGCAGCAGGGACGGAAGCACGATCGCGTACCAGGAAAGCCGGATGGGGCCTTTGCCGATGTGGCCCATGTCCGCATACAGGGCCTCGCCGCCCGTGATGCACAGGAACACGCCTCCCAGGACCAGAAAACCCATCCCGCCACTGCGGGCCAGAAACCCGATGGCGTGGCGTGGATCGATGGCCAGCAGAACGCCCGGATGGCGCAGCACCCCGGTCAGGCCAAGGGCGGCGATGACCAGGAACCAGATCAGCATGATCGGGCCAAAGGCGGCGCCGATCTTGGCGGTCCCGAAGTGCTGGGCGGCGAAGAGGAAGAGCAGGATGCCGACCGCCATCGGCATGACGAAGGGCGTCAGGGCGCTGGTGACGACCTTGACCCCCTCCAGGGCGCTCAGCACCGAAATGGCCGGGGTGATGACGCCGTCGCCGTAGATCAGCGCCGCGCCGAGCAGGCCCATGGCGGTGAGCCACCGGGTCTTGCCGCGAAGGCTGTTGGCCCCGACCAGGGACATCAGGGCCAGAATGCCGCCCTCTCCGCGGTTGTCCGCGCGCATGACGAACTGGCAGTATTTGATCGAGATGGTGATGATCAGCGTCCAGACGATCAAGGACAGGACACCTAGCGCGCTCTCGGCCGTGAACCGCCCACCCGTGGCCTGGACGACGGCCTGCAGGGTGTAGAGCGGGCTGGTGCCAAGGTCCCCGTAGACGATGCCCAGCGCGGTCAGCGCCGCCCAATGGGGGGGACTGGCCGGTTGTGGCGAGGCGACGGGGGAGGCGAGGGCGGCGGCGCCAGTGGCCCGGCGTCTCGTCGGGCGCGTGTTCATCGAATGCGGTCGCGAAGGCGGCGGGTCCACGTCCTGCCGCTCGGCCTGGAGTTGGTGGTATCCGAAGAAATATTGCCGGCCGCCAGGCCTTCGATCAGGCGCCGGGCGATGATGCCGCGCGGTCCCCGCTCCCAGTGATCGGCCGAGTCGTCGGCGAGCCAGCCTGGCAGGGGAATGAGCAGGTAGTCGCCCAGGCCCTGCAATTGCGGCTCGTAGGTCGCCCGCACCGCGGCCAGGGTTTCGCTTGCCCGCTCACCACCGTTCCAGACCAGGCCGGCCTCTTCGAGGTAGCTGATCATCTTGGGAAAATCTCCCGGCGCGAGACGCGGCTGATCGACGGCCTTAAGTGCGCTCACCCGGAACGAGCGGGCGATCTCGATGATGACCTGCCGAAGCATGGCGAAGGTCATGCGCGCCTGCAGCGGCTGGATGTCCTCGACGCCGATGAGGATCAGGGCGCAGGTGTCCATGACGGCGGCAAGCGCGCCCAGCCAGGATTGGTCATCGTGCTGGGAGCGATAGTAGGCCAGCATGGGATAGGAGAGATGACTTTCCAGCAGCTCCGCGCCCCAGACCTCCCAGGCGCGCAGCAACTCATCCAGCTTGTCCAGACCGCTGCTTTCGGCGTGCCGGCGAAGCATGCCGGCGGCGGTGGGCGGCGAGCCGGCCCGGGCGTCGAGCTGGATGACGTGGGCCTCGCGGCGGGAGAACAGCTGGTAGAGCACCGGCAGGTAGCCGATGACCACGGCGATCAGGCCAAAGCCCGATCCGGCCTCGAACACCGCCAGCCCCCGCGCCGCCGGCGCGTGGGGCACCACATCGCCAAAGCCAAGGGTGAAGAAGGTCACCCCGCTCATGTAGATCTGCTCGCCAAGGTTCGAGGCCGGGGGAAGCCCGGTGCTCTGCTGGGCGACCCACTGCAACAGGCCGAAGGCCGCGATCAGGCTCGTCGCCCACAGCGAGAAGAGCAGCATCATCGACGACGGGCCGTAGATGCTGAGGAATCGCTCTCGCCGAGCGCCCGCCGGCGTCACCACGGCGAACCGACGCCACAGCATCCAGGTGACGTGGAAATAGATGCCGGTCAGGCGCCAGCGCCGTTTCACCCGCCGCGGGAGCAGCATGACCTCGAAGGCGTCCTGCACGACGAGAACGAACAGCAGGAGGCCGCCGATGAGGGCCAGGGCCACGTTCATTTGCAGAGGCTCCCGCGCGAGCGTCGGCGGGCGGGAAAGGTCGTCATGTCATGCACTCCGCTCGCATGGGCGGCGCCGCCCGCCCAAGCTTGAAACAAGGTGGCGGACGCAAGGTTGCGAGGGGGGCATTGGAAGGTCAGCCAGTCGCCGACGCGCCCAAGATCAAAAGGCCGCCGGCCGCGATGACCGCGACGCCGAGAGCTCGCGACCCCCACGCTCCGATCGGCGCGACCTTTTCGATCAGGACAATCAGGGCCAGGGCCGCCACCCAGGCAAGATTCATCACTCCGCCGACGAACAGCAGCGCCATCAGCATCCAGCAGCAGCCCAGGCAGTAAAGCCCGTGGATGACGCCCAGACGCACGGCGCCGCGCCAGCCCGGACGCCACAACCGCATCACGAATGACAGGGGCGAGCGGCATCGATCCAGGCAGGCTTGCTTGAGCGGCGTGACTTGATAGAGCCCCGCGGCGATCAGCAGCGCGCCGGCGAGCCGCCGGTCTCCCACCGCGAGGGCGGCGGCCGAGACCACGCCTAGCTTGATGAGCAGGCCCTGCAGCGCCGCCGCCAAGAGCGAGAACAGAAACCAGACGATCAGATAGGAGCCCGCGAACACCAGCGTCGGCGAGACCACGCCCGGGCGTGGCGGCGAGCCTGTCGCCACCTTGGCGTAGAAGAGGATCATCGGCGACGCCGAGGGCAGCATCATCGCCACCATCATCAGGGCCCACATGCCAAAGGCGCCGGCGAACCAGGCCGGAGTGATGGTCGGCGCCATCGCCATGCCAGCCATGGCGTGGCCGGGAGCGTCGAGGCTCATGCGCCACAGGAAGACCCAGGCGAGCGCGGTGGCGGCGGCCAGGCAGGCCGCGACGATCAGGCGGTCGCGACCGAGCAAACTGGCCAGCGGCGTCTCCACCCCCAGTCCCTTTCGATCAGGCCGCGCCGTGGGTGGAGAGATTGAGCAAGGCGACGTGAGCGTGGCTGGACGTCCAATCCAGCTTCACCGGTCCCTTGGCCTTGGTGTTCCCGCTGGCGTATTCGGCCATGTGGTACTCGAAGCCATTGGGCAGGCTGACCCGCGCCCGATGCTCATCGCCCGTGATCGGATTGCGGATCGGCTCCACGCGCGTGTCGATGACGCCCTCCACCGTGAGCCGGCCGAGACGCTTGTCCATATCCAGCTCGAAGGCGATCGGCGCGAACGCCGGCTCGTGCATCTTGTCGATGACAGTGGCGAAGACATTGAAGATGGTGGCGCCCGGATCGGTCTCCTGACCCGACAGGATGGTCAACAGAGCGTTGCGCTGGGCGGGAGAGGCCTTTTCATCAATCACGACGAAGGCCTCTCCCTTGCCTTCGTGAATGGGGCCGGGCCAGGCGAACATGCCCACCCAGCGAAGACCGGCCAGGGGAACATCGCCAAAATGCCCCTCGTCGATGCGCATGCCGGTCATCGCCCGGCAGTCGCCGTGGGTGGGCAAGGCGTTGAACTGGCAAGGACATCCCCAGGCGCAATTGCAGCTGGCGATCTCCGGACCTCGCATGTGCCAATCGACATAGGCCATCGTCACCTCCTTTGACTTGGGAGCTCGACGCTAAACCCGCTGCGGCTGGGCGCCAAGCGGGCAGGAAGTTACGCCGGCGGCCATGTAACCCCTCACCCTCCNNTTCGCTGGGCCCCTCCCTCTCCCAATGGGAGAGGGTCGTGAGAGACGCCCTCATCACAAGCTCTCTTCCAGGCTGGCCAAGCGGGCGGCCTGGTCTTCGGCGATGAGCGGGTCGATGACCTCGTCGAGGGCTTCGCCTTCGACGATCTTGGCGAGGTTGTAGAGGGTCAGGTTGATGCGGTGGTCGGTGACGCGGCCTTGCGG
>PMOM01000071.1 GCA_003161535.1 Caulobacteraceae bacterium
CCCGCTTGCGCCGTGACGGAGGGCGCCGCCCCTTAGGCCGCCTCCCCTAGCGCCAAACCCTCCCGCAACTCCCGCTTGAGGAACTTGCCGTTGGCGTTGCGGGGCAGGGGGCCCGGGAGAAACCACAGGTAGCGGGGGATTTTGTGCTTTGCCATGATCCCGGCGCAGTGGGCGCGCAGGGCCTCGGCGCCCAGCGACTGACCCGGACGCAGGACCACGGCGGCGGCGACCTCTTCGCCCAGGCGCTCGTCGGCGACGCCGAACACGCAGACCTCCGCCACCGCCGCATGGCGATAGAGGCAGGCCTCCACCTCGGCGCAATAGACGTTCTCGCCGCCGCGCAGGACCATGTCCTTCTTACGGTCGACGATGAACACGAAGCCGTCGGCGTCAATGCGGGCCACGTCGCCGGTGTGCAGCCAGCCGTCCGTAATGGCCTCGGCGGTGGCCTCGGGCCGGTTGACATAGCCCTTGATCACCTGGGCGCCGCGCACCCACAGCTCGCCGATCTCGCCTTGCGTCACGGCCGCGCCGGCGTCGTCCACGCACTTGGCTTCGTAGCAGGGCATCACCGGCCCGGCGCTGTCGGGTTTGTCGATGAAGAAGTCGGCGGCCAGCGCGGTGATGATGCCGCAGGTCTCGGTCATGCCGTAGCCGGTATTGGGCCGCGCGGTGGCCACCGCCGCGTCGATCTTGCCGACCAGATCGGGCGGGAGTTGCGCGCCGCCGCCGCCCAGGCTCATCAGGCTTGAGAGATCGTGGCGCCCGAAATCGGGATGGGTGATCAGTTCGCGGGCCATCACCGGCACGCCGGAAAGGTTGGTCACCTTCTCCTTTTCGATCAGGCGCAGCGCTTCCTTGGCGTCCCAGCGGCGCATCAAAACGAGCTTGCCGCCGGCGGCGGTCACCGCATAGGCCGTGCAGTTGTTGGCGGTGACGTGGAAAAGCGGCGTCACCACCAGGGCGATGGGGATGGGAAGCGGCGCCGCCGGATCGGGCATGACGCCGGTGGCGCGCGCGGTCGCCAGGGCCGAGACCTGTCCGGTGAACATGATGCTGAACAGATTGGCGACGCAGCCGCGATGGGTGAGCTGCGCCCCCTTGGGAAAGCCGGTGGTGCCGGAAGTGTAGAAGATGCAGGCGTCGGCGTCCGGATCGACCGCGATGTCGGGCAGGGCGCCCGGCGTGGCGATGACCTCGCTCCAGGCGACCACGCCGTCGCCCGAGGGATCAGTCCGCACGGCGACCAGTCGCCGCCCGCTGGCCATGGCCGGACGCTCGGCGAAGCGCGCCAGCCGCTCGGCGTCGCAGAAGACCACCTTGGGATCGGAATCCTTGATGGCGTAGTCGAGCTCCTCGGCCACCCACCAGGCGTTTATGCCGACCACGGCCACGCCCATGCACACGCAGGCCCAATAGATCAGCATCCATTCTGGATAGTTGCGCATGGCGATCGCCACCCGGTCCCCCGGCGCGACGCCCTGGGCGACCAGCCAGGCCGCCACCGCGTTCACATGGGCGTGGGCCTGGGCGTAGGTTTGGCGGTCGTCCTCATAGACGAGGTATTCGCGCTCGCCATAGGCGGCGGTGGATAGCCAAAGCGCCCGCACATTGGGCGGCGCGTTCTTGTAGGCGCGCATGGGCGCGCCGCGCACCTCGATGGTGTCGATCTCGAACGGCGCGCCGGGAGCGATCAGCTCGGCCCAGGCAATCTTAAGTTCAGCGTAGTGCATCGATGGCGTCCTCAAACATCCAGGCGATAGACCCGCCGGGCGGTGTCGCTGAACAGGGCGGTTTTGTCATCGGGCGAATAACCAGCGGCGAGGATCTTGAAGGCGTTCCACAAGACATCGTAGTCGCAGCTGCCAAGATCGACCGGGAAATTGCTCTCGAACATGCAGCGCCTTGGACCAAAAGCCTCGATGCAGGTCTCGATGTAGGGCTTCCATTCGGCGGCCAGCTGGCTCGACGGAGCCGCCGGGTCGCACATGAAGGAGGCAAAGCCTGGAAACACCATGGCCAGGCCGCCCAGCTTCACCGACACATTGGGCAGGGCGGCCAGGGCGCGGATGCTGCTCCGCCAGGCCCCAAACCGCTCCTCGCGGCGCCCGGCGTAGCTGGCGATGCCCAGAGGCGTGCCGACATGGTCGAGCACGATGCTCGTGCCCGGAAAGGCGGCGGCCAGATCGACCAGATCGCCCAGTTGCGGCTCAAGCAGCCAGGCGTCGAAGGATAGTTCCAGCGGCGCCAGTCTGGCGAAGCCTTCGCGAAATTCCATCGAGCGGTAAAGGCCGGCTTCCCGCCGGGCCAGGGGGCCAAGAACATCCTTGTCTGGATCGGAAGAGGCGCTCTGGCGGATGCCGCGGAAGCGGCCGCCGCTGGCGGCGAGGTGAGCTTCGAGCACTGGCGTCACCGCCTCGCCAAGCATGAGATCGGCGTGACCGACGATGCCGGCGCAGGCGCGCGCCTCGCCGTAGATGCCGCTGGCGCTCATCGCCGCGACCCCGGCGACGAACTCGGTTTCTCCCACCGGCCGCAGGGCCGCCGTGGCGCCGGCCCGGTACATCGAGCCGCATTCCATATAGACGGTGGCCACCACCTTGTGGCCGAGGTTCATATCGGCCAGCAGCTCGTCCAGCAGATAGCGCGGGACCTTGCGCATGACATGCTCGAAGCCGTACTTGGGCGGCGGCAGGCTGGCCATCAGGGCCGCGGGACGGTCCCACAGGTGATGGTGCGGATCGATGATCGGCAGATCAGGCTCGAGGACGGCCTCGCGGGGTCTGTCGGCGCCTGGCATGTCACCTCCCGTTGCTCAAGGACGGCTCTTAACAGCGCGCCTGAGCCCAGGCCAGACGCCGATTGTCGCTTGCGATCGGGCAGGGGATCGGCCAGACCGCGCGCCGTCCATGCGCCTCGTTCTCACACTCGTCGCCGGCGACCACGACGCCCTGCAAACCGCCCTGCCGTTGGCCCTCGAAGCGGTGGCGGCGAGCGGCCGGCCGGTGGCCGACACCCACATCCTGGGCGAAGGCGCGGCGGACATTTTCGTGGACGGCGCCGATGCCGCCGCCCTTCGCGCGCACGCCGCCAGGGGCCTGGAGCGCCAGGCCGTTGACATCTGCGTCCAGGCCGCCGCCGGGCGAAAGAAGCGCCTGCTGGTCGCCGACATGGATTCCACCATCATCGCCTGTGAGTGTCTCGATGAACTGGCCGATTTCGCCGGGCTGAAGAACGAGATCGCCGCCATCACCGCCGCGGCCATGTCCGGTGAGATCGCCTTCGAAGGCGCCCTGGTCCAGCGGGTGGCCAGGCTCGCCGGCCTCGAGATCGGCGTTCTGCAACGCGTCTGGGATGAGCGGGTGCGGCTCACACCGGGGGCCAGGACCCTGGCGTGCACCATGACGGCGCACGGCGCGCGCTGCGTGCTGGTCTCCGGCGGCTTTGACTTCTTCACCAGCCGCGTGGCCGCCGCCGCCGGCTTCGCCGCCCATCGCGCCAACCGCTTGCTGGACGATGGCGCGCGGCTGACCGGGGCGGTCGGCGAGCCCATTCTCGGCCGCGAGGCCAAGCTGGCGGCCCTGATCGAGGAAGCGGCCATGCTGGGGGTCGGGCTGGACGAGACCCTGGCGGTGGGCGACGGGGCCAACGACCTGGCCATGATCGAGGCGGCCGGTCTCGGCGTCGCCTGGCGCGCTCAGCCCATCGTCGCGGCCAGGGCCGACGCGCGGGTGGATCACGGCGATCTTGCCGCCCTGCTGTACTTCCAGGGCTACGGCGCCGACGAGTTTGCCTGATGGCGCTGGGAACCGTCGAAGCGGTGGTGTTCGACATGGACGGACTGCTCATCGACACCGAGCGGGTGGTGCGCGACGCCATGATGCATGTCGCCCGCGCCCACGGGCGCGATCTGCCGCTGGATGTGTTCCTCAGGATGGTCGGGCTGCCGGATGTGGCCAGCCGCGCCGTGGCCGTGGCTCACTTTGGCGAAGACTTCGACATCGAGGTCTTTGACGACGAGGTCTGGACCCGGGTGGAAGCCGAGCTCGAGGTGGGGGCGGCGGTGAAGGCTGGCGTCGTCGAGCTGCTCGACCATCTGGAAGCGGCGGGTATTCCGCGCGCCGTGGCCACGTCCTCGGCCCATGATACCGTGGAGCGCCACCTGGGACGCAATGGCCTGCTCGCCCGGTTCCAGACCGTGGTCGCCAAGGGTGACTATGCCCGCGGCAAGCCCTTTGCCGACCCCTTCCTGGTCGCCGCGGAGCGTCTGGGCGTGGCGCCGGGCGCGTGCCTGGCCCTGGAGGACTCGCACAATGGCGTGCGTGCCGCCCATGCCGCCGGCATGATGACCATCATGGTTCCCGACCTCCTGGAGGCGACGGACGAGATGCGCGATCTCTGCGTGGCGGTGGCGGCCACGCTGCATGAGGTCAGAGATCTGCTCGCCGAGCAGGCCGCGTTCAGCCCGCGGCGCGCCGCGCGGGGCGTTTCGCCCCGGTCTTAGCGGCTGGCCTCTTGGCGCCGCTCAGGCTGGCGCGCAGGGCGGCCATCAGGTCGACGACATTGGTGTCTTCGGGTTCGGCGACCGTCACCGGCTTGTGGCCCTTTTCCTTGGCGGCGATCATCTTCTTGAGGGCCTGCTCGTAGCGGTCGGTGAACCCAGCCGGATCGAAGGGGCCTTCCTGCTGCTCGATGATCTTGTGGGCGATGGCCACCATGGCCTTGTCGACCTTGACGTTCGGAATGGCGTCGAACACCTCGGCTGGATCGCGCACCTCGCCCACGGTGCGCAGGGACCAGGCGATGATCCCCCGGTCCCGCGGTTCCAGCGCCACCAGCCGCTCGCGCGTCGACATCACCACGCGGCCAAGCGCGATCTGGCCGGCGGCCTTCATGGCCTCGCGGATGACCGCGAAGGACTCATTGGCCAGCTTGCCGTCGGGGGCCAGGAAATAGGGATCATTCCAGTACAATCGATCGATCTCGTCGGCGGCCACGAAGCGCTCGATGTCGATGGTTTTGGTGCTTTCCAGCCGCACCGACTTGATCTCCTCGTCGGTGATCAGGACATAGCGGTCGCGCTCGACCTCATAGCCCTTGACCAGATCGCCGCGTTCCACCGGTCCTGTGTCGGGGTCGGTGGGGATCATCCGGATACGGTTGTTGGTGGCCGGATTGATCAGGTTGAAATGCACGTCGCCGCCGGACGACGTGCCGCTGTAAAGGGCGACCGGGCAGGTCACCAGCGACAGCCGCAGATGCCCGCGCCAGGTGGGACGTCCAAGAGCCATGGGTAAGTCCGCCTCCCGGCGGCTGAATGCGCAGCTTGAGCAAACGGTCCGCGCCGGGGGCGGTTCCGCGCGCCTCGGCGGGACTCCGTCGCTCGGTGTTCCGCTACTCGGACAATACCACGGCGCGGGTTGTCGACTCGACGACGATCCGCGGGGCGGCCAGGCTTCGGGCCGGCGCGGTGGGGCGCAAAGCCGAGCCGGCGGAAATGCCAAGGATGAGGGCGACAAACGCTCCCGCCGCCAGCAACCTCATCCCAACCTCCGCGATCAATGACCCAGACAAAGCGCGGTCACCGATCTTTGGTTCATTGGGCCGTTTGGAATTTCCAAGCCGAGCCGGCGCGGGACGCAGATATCGCGCGAGGAAATCGACCGATGCGAGGTTCAGGGCGACGTGTTTGGCGAGCCAGCGAGCGCGGGGGCCGGTGGGCCGTCGAGCGCCTCGCGAACTTTCCGACCCAGATCCTGGAGCGAGAAGGGCTTGCCGATCAGCTGGACCCCCGGATCGAGCCGGCCGTGGTGAATAATCGCGTTGCGCGTATAGCCGGTGGTGAACAGCACCTTGAGCATGGGTCGGCGGCGCACGGCCTCGGTGGCGAGTTGTCGCCCATTGAGCTCTCCAGGCATGACGACGTCGGTGAATAGCAGATCCACATGTTCGCCCCGGTCGAGCACCTCAAGGGCGTTCGTCCCGTTCGAGGCTTCCAACACCCGGTAACCCAGGTCGCTCAGGGTCTCGACCGTGAAGCTTCGCAAGGCGTCTTCGTCCTCAACCACCAGTATGGTCTCCGAACCAAACGCGCAGGGGCTCTCCGCCGATCGGTCGGTTTCGTCGGGCGACCGTTCGGGTCCGACGTAGCGTGGAAGGTAGATCTTTACGGTGGTGCCTTCGCCGACCTCGCTGTAAATTCGTACGTGTCCTGAAGATTGACGGACGAAGCCATAGAGCTGGCTAAGTCCCAGGCCCGTGCCCTTGCCCACCTCCTTGGTGGTGAAGAAGGGATCGAACACGCGCTCGACGGTCGCCTTGTCCATTCCCATGCCCGTGTCGGCCACCGCGATGAGAACATATTGTCCGCGCTCCACCGGTTCGGCCACATTCTCCACATAGGCCTCGTCGAGGTAACAGTTGGCCGTCTCGATGGTCAACTTGCCGCCGTTTGGCATGGCGTCTCGGGCGTTCACCGCCATGTTGAGAAGCGCGTTCTCAAGCTCATTGGCGTCGGCGTGGGCCCGCCACAAGCCGGCGGCCAGCACGGTTTCGAGCGACACCGCCTCGCCAAGCGACCTTGTCAGAAATTCGCAGGCTCCCGCCACGATGCGATTGATGTCGAGCGGCTTGGGCGCCAGGGGCTGCTGGCGCGAGAAGGCGAGAAGGCGGCTGGTCAATATGGCGGCGCGTTGCGTGCCGTGCATGGCCATGTCCCTGGCCCGGGCGACGCGTTCGACCGCCGGCGAGTGGCCAAGCTCGGCAAGCTGGCGCTCAATGATGTCCAGACCGCCCAGGACGATGGTCAGAAGGTTGTTGAAGTCGTGGGCGATACCGCCGGTGAGTTGCCCGACCGCCTCCATTTTCTGGGCTTGCCGCAGGGATTCTTCGGCCAGTCTGCGCGCGTCGTTCTCCGCCTCCAGCTCGCGGGTGCGCTCCCGCACCGCCTCCTCAAGGGAATCGGTGAAGGCGTGCAAGCGCACCAAGTCGCGCTTGCGTTCCGTGATATCAACCGTGACGCCAACCACGCGCGAGGCCTGCCCGGCGGCGTCGTAAAAGACCAGGTGCCTTGCCTCCATCCACTTCAGGCCGCCGCCCTGGCCGGCGATGCGGAACTCCACCTGGACATCGCGCGCGCGTTGGGCGAAGGCGGCTTCCATGAGGCGGGAGACGCGGGCCTGATCCTCCCGGAAGATGCACGCCAGCCAGCTCTCGTAGCGGCCGTTAAAGTCATCCAGGCCGAAGAGGGCCAGGAACTTGGGCGACAATCGCACTTCGCCATCGGGCACCCGCCATTCGAAGATGCCGACACGGCCCGCTTCCTGAGCCAGTTCAAGCAGCTCCGCCGTGGCGGCGGCATCGCGTCGGGGCGTCGCCGGCTTGCCCATGACGAAATCAGCCGCCCAGGATGCGCTTGGCTTCGACCATGGCCTTCATCTTTTCGAAGGCGGTGCGTCGTGGCAGATGATTGAACCCGCAGGAACTGGTGATCACCGTCTGCTCCGCGGGCAGCCACGGGCAGGCGCGGATACGCTGGACGATGGTCTCGCCGGTCTCAGGCTTGGGGTCCTGGACATCCACCGCGCCGACGCCCAACTGCCTGTCTCCCAGAAAGTCCTTGTATTGCGGCGCCATGTCATACTCGACCATGTAGGAGGCGCAATCGATCTTGCAGACCAGATCGGCCTTGTAGCGCCCGGTGTCGAAATATCTGTGGCCGATCTGCGCGTCGTACTCTTTGCCGACGGCGTAGTTGCCCTGGCAGATGTGCATCGAAACATGGGTATCGGAAGCGATGCCCTCGATCGCCATGTTGATGGCGTCGACCGCCGCACCGACCTCGTCTTCTTCCGACATGGTGAAAAGCGGCTCGTCTATCTGAATGAATTTGCAGCCCTCGGCGACCAGCAACTCAAAGTTGTAGCGCAGAAGCTTGGCGATATCGGTCATCATCGCGGTGAGATCGTTGTAATACTCATCATAGGCGACCTTGGCCAAGATATGAGGACCGCTCATGGTGATCTTGACTGGCTTGCGGGTGCACGCCGAAACCATGCGAAATTCATCCGCAAGCCCCAGGTCGATATTCTCGCCGATCCGAGATCGACACGTCGCCGCGGGATGAAAGACATTGGGATCGTGCAGGGTGATCGGCTTGGGCCGGGTGCTGCCCTGAAACGCCGGTATCTTCTGCCAAAAATAGTTCAGCATGGCGTTGGGCGGCGAATGGCGATTGTGGGTGCGCCGGTGCATCTCGCCGCCGGTGACCACGTCGATGCCGGCTATCTCCTGGTCCAGGATCGCCGCCTGACTGGCGCGGAACTGGGCGTCCGTCATCGATGCCATCGACAACTGGCCGACCGCCACGAGCCGGTCGAGGGCCTCGTACCAGTCGGGCACGCTGTAGGCGCCGATCACGGTCGTGGCGTACTTGGGGTATCTCGACATGCGCGGGTCCACGGTTCGACCAACAGGCAAAATCAAAACTTGTCAAACGGCGGTCAACGGGGCGCCCCACCCATGACGTTCAGCAAGGCGTCGTGACGGCGCGGCCCAGGTGAATGGCCAGGCAGCGGCGCTCGCCGGTGTCCTGATCGATGACAACGATCCTGCATTCCTCGTCCTCGCCGGACCACCGCTCAACAAACCGCAGGGCGGCGTCCTCGAAGGATCGGGCCTGGGTGCGAAAGTCGGACCGGTGCGCGCCGGCGTTGGCGCAGTGGGCGGTGAAGGCGCGCAAGGCGGGCTTGGTCATGCGATGGCTCCCTGGACAGGTAACGCTTCGGCCGCTGAAGGGATTCACGCGCCCTCGCCGCGGCCGATCGCCCCGCGCGAGACCGCAAGGTGCGATTTGTCCTTGGAGGACCGTCGCGAGCGAGGCAAGATGAGTCACCTCGTGATGGCTAACCGACGCGCCGCTCCAGTTCGACTGTTCCGGGACCGCGAATGTCCAGACGCGAAACTCTCCCGCGCCCGCCGGATGGCCCATCAACAATCCAATTGCGGCTGGGCGCCCAGCGTCCAGATTTTGCCCCCGCGGCTCGATTTGTAAGCCTGGAGTGAGTCATGACGCCTCGATCCGCCACAGCGTCCGTCAAAGCCCTCGACGAACTTAAGCGGGCGACCCTGGCCCCGCCCAGAACGCGTATCGACGAGGCCGGCGCCCCCGCGGGCCGGGAACTGTCGTCGCTGGACATGCGCCGGTTGCTGGATGCCTTGCAGGCCATGCGTTCGGGGGATTTTTCGGCGCGCCTGCCGGTTCACGAGAGCGGGCTTCATGGCAAGATCGCCGACGCCTTCAATGATATCGTCGCCGCCAACCAAAGGATGGCCAAGCAGCTCGCCCATGTGGGCCAGGTGGTAGGGCGCGAGGGCAAGACCAAGACCCGGGTGCGGCTGGCGCTGTCGACGGGCGCCTGGGCCGACATGGAAGAGTCGGTCAATACCCTGATTGACGATCTGCTGTGGCCAACCTCCCAGGTGACCCAGACGATCGCGGCGGTGTCAAAGGGCAACCTCACCCAGACCGTGCCGTTGGACGTCGACGGTCGGGCGCTGAAGGGCGAATTCCTGCGGTCGGCGACGATCGTCAACGCCATGATCCGGCAGCTGTCGGTGTTCACCTCCGAAGTGACGCGGGTGGCGCGGGAAGTCGGCACGGACGGCAAGCTCGGGGGGCAGGCCCAGGTGGTCGAGGTCACCGGCGTGTGGCGCGACCTCACCGAGTCCGTGAACTCAATGGCCTCCAATCTGACCGCCCAGGTGCGCAACATCGCCGACGTCACCATCGCCGTGGCCAATGGCGACCTCTCGAAGAAAATCACCGTCGACGTGCGTGGTGAAATCCTCCAGCTCAAGGAGGCGATCAACACCATGGTCGACCAGCTGCGTTCCTTCGCCTCGGAGGTGACGCGCGTGGCCCGGGAGGTCGGTACCGAGGGCAAGCTCGGCGGTCAGGCGATCGTGCCGGGCGTGGCCGGCACCTGGAAAGATCTCACCGACTCGGTGAACGCCATGTGCGGCAACCTCACCGCCCAGGTGCGCAATATCGCCCAGGTGACCACGGCCGTGGCGCGCGGCGACCTCGGCCGCAAGATCACCGT
>PMOM01000141.1:0-470 GCA_003161535.1 Caulobacteraceae bacterium
GTCAAGGCGGTCATCGAACTGGCGTCCCTGTCGGCATTCACCGAGCTGCAGCTGTCATTCCTGGACCAGTTGACCGCCAGCATCGGCATTGTGCTCAACTCGATCGAATCGACGATGCGCACCGAGGGCCTGCTCACCCAGTCGCAGCAGCTGGCCGCCGAGCTTCAAACCCAGCAACGGGAACTGCAGCAGACCAACGAACAGGTCGAGCAGAAGGCCCAACAGCTCGCCGAACGCAACGTCGAGGTGGAGGCCAAGAACCAGGAGATCGAACAGGCGCGCAGGGCGCTGGAGGAGAAGGCGGCCGAACTTGCCCTGACCGGCAAGTACAGGACGGATTTCATGGCCAACATGAGCCACGAGCTTCGCACGCCCCTGAACTCCATTCTGATCCTGGGCCAGCAGCTTCAGGAGAACGCCGACAAGAACCTCACCGAGAAGCAGGTGGAATTCGCGCGCACCATTCACGG
>PMOM01000141.1:508-934 GCA_003161535.1 Caulobacteraceae bacterium
CCCTTCCGTCATGAGGCGGAGAACCGAGGTCTGGACTTCCAGGTTGAGACCGCCAGCGGGCTTGCCCGCAGCATAACCACCGACTCCAAGCGGGTTCAGCAGGTGCTGAAGAACCTGCTTTCCAACGCCTTCAAGTTCACCGCGAGCGGGGGCGTGACGCTGAGGGTTTCGTCAGCGACCGGCGGCTGGAGCCCCGACCACCCGATCCTCAACAATGCCCCTTCGGTGGTTGCGTTTGAGGTCTCGGACACGGGAATTGGCATCCCGGCGGAGAAACAGAAGATCATCTTCGAGGCCTTTCAGCAGGCCGACGCCGGCACCAGCCGCAAGTATGGAGGGACGGGCCTTGGCCTGGCGATCAGCCGCGAACTGACCGGATTGCTCGGCGGGGAGATTCAACTGCGCAGCGGGCCTGGCCAGGGTTCG
>PMOM01000141.1:1073-14361 GCA_003161535.1 Caulobacteraceae bacterium
TTCAAGGTGCTGGTGGCGATGCGCGGGGCCGATGCGCTCACCCTGGCCAGGGAGTATCTGCCGAGCGGCGTATTCCTCGACGTCTTTCTTCCCGACATGCTCGGTTGGACCGTGCTTAGCCAGCTTAAGCGCGATCCGGCCACGCGGCACATTCCCGTGCAGATCGTCACCCTGGATGAGGACAGGCAGCACGGACTGGCCAGGGGGGCCTTCTCATTCCTCAGCAAGCCCACCACGACTGAAGCTCTCGGCGATGCGCTCGAGCGGATGAAGGCGTTCTCGAAGCCCCGGCGCAAACGCCTTTTGGTGGTCGAGGACAATCCGGCCGAACAGGTCAGCGTTACGGCGCTTCTGGCTCATGACGACATCGACATCGAGACGGTGGGTTCTGGCGGCGAGGCCCTGGAGCGCATGAAGGCCGAGCCGGCCGATTGCGTGGTTCTTGATCTTCGGCTCCCGGACATGTCCGGCTTCGATGTCCTTGAGCGGCTGCGGGACGAAGGTGGTCTGAACGACACGCCGGTGGTGGTCTTCACCGGACGGGAGCTGTCGCCGGAGGAAGACGCTCGTCTTCACACCATGGCGCGCAGCGTGGTCATCAAGGGTGTCGAGTCACCCGAACGTCTGCTCGATGAGACGGCTCTGTTTCTGCATCGGGTCATCGCCGACCTGCCCGCCAAAAAACAGAAGTTGCTCGAGCGGTTGCACTCTTCGGACGAAGACTTGGCCGATCGCATGGTCTTGCTGGTCGATGACGACTCCCGCAATATTTTCGCTCTATCGAGCGTGTTGGAGCGGCGCGGCATGAAGGTGCTCACCGCCAGCACGGGAACCGAAGCGGTCGCCATCGTGGAATCGGAGCCCGACCTGGCCATCGTCCTCATGGACATCATGATGCCTGGTATGGATGGCTATGAGACCATGCAGGCGATCAGGGCCAATCCGGCGTTTCGTCGCCTGCCGATCATCGCGCTGACCGCCAAGGCCATGAAAGGCGACCGGGAAAAGTGTTTGGAATCGGGAGCATCCGACTATCTGGCCAAGCCGGTGAACACAGAGCAGCTGCTATCGGCTCTGCGCATGTGGCTGCACCGCTGAGGCCTGGCGAGTGACCATCCCAAGCGCTGACCCGGTCAATATCCTGCTGGTGGACGATCAGCCCGCCAAGCTGCTCAGCTATGAGGTGGTGCTCGCCGAACTTGGCGAGGTGCTCATCACGGCGACCTCGGCGCGCGAAGCCCTGGCTAAGTTGCTCAAACACGACATCGCCGTGGTGTTGATCGATGTGCAGATGCCTGACCTCGACGGGTTTGAACTGGCGGCCATGATCCGCGAACACCCGCGCTTCCAACAGACAGCGCTGATCTTCGTGTCGGCCCATTACCTGTCGGATCTGGATCGACTGAGAGGCTATGAAGTGGGGGCGGTGGACTATGTACCCGTGCCCGTCGTGCCGGCGGTTCTGCGAGCCAAGGTGCGCGTGTTCGCCGAGCTTCACCGCAAGACGCGGCAGCTCGAGCGGCTCAATGCCGAGCTGGAAAAGAGAGTCGCGGAGCGAACCGCCGCGCTGGAGGCCTCGAGCGCGGCCCTCCATCGGCTCAACGAGGACCTGGAAGTCCGCATTACCGAACGCACACGCGAGCGCGAGCAGGCGCTGGCGCAGCTCTTTGAGGCCCAGAAGATTGACACCATCGGCCAGCTCACCGGCGGCGTGGCCCACGATTTCAACAACCTCCTGATGGCCATGATGGGCAGCCTGGAACTGCTCCAAAAGCGCTTCGGCGGCGAGGCGACCGCGCAAAGGCTGATCGACAACGCCCTTCAGGCGGCCGAGCGCGGCGCGGCCCTGACCCAGCGGCTGTTGGCGTTCGCGCGGCGCCAGGAACTCAAGCCCGAGGCTGTCGACGTCGGCCGTCTGATCGTTGGGATGCGCGATCTGCTGGGTCGGGCGCTTGGGCCGAGCGTCGAGATCAGCCAGGATATTCCCGCCAGATTGCCGCCCGCACAGGTCGATTCCAACCAACTGGAGCTCGCCTTGTTAAATCTGGCGGTCAATTCGCGCGACGCCATGCCGTCGGGAGGCAAGCTCAATATCTCCGCCCAATGGGAGCGCATCGCTATCCCCGCTCCGGGTGTCTTGCTTCAGCCCGGCGAGTACATACGCCTGACCGTCGCGGACACAGGCGAAGGCATGGACGAAGAGACATGCGCTCGCGCCAGCGAGCCCTTCTTTACCACCAAGGGGGTCGGCAAGGGCACCGGCCTTGGGCTCTCCATGGTCCACGGCCTGGCGGCGCAATCGGGCGGGGCGTTGAAGATATCAAGTCAACCAGGACACGGCGCCCGCGTCGACCTTTGGCTGCCGCGGGCTGAGGAAAAGCCGGTGCGGCGAAAAGCTCCAGCGTCGACAACCGCGCCGCCGCAGAGCGCTCGACCCGCGACGATTCTGCTTGTCGATGATGATTTGCTTGTCAGCACCGGAACGGCGGCGATGCTGGAAGACCTGGGCCATTTCGTTCTCATCGCCAATTCTGGCGCGGAGGCCTTGGGCGTCCTCAGTTCCACCAATGACGTCGAACTCATCCTGACCGACCAGGCCATGCCCGGCATGACCGGCTTGGAGCTGGCCAGAAGAGTTCGCCAATCGCGGCCCGAGATGGGGATCATTCTGGCGACCGGCTACGCGGACAATCTGGTTGGCGAGTGCGACGATCTGGGCCTTCCCCGTTTGTCCAAACCGTTCTCGCAGCAGAATCTCGCCGCCCTGATCTCACAACACATCAAGCCACTGGCGCGAGACCAGATTCTGTCTCCCGCGGTCGTTTCTCGATCCTGAAAGACTCAAAAGTAGCCGCCGAGGAACCTTAAGACAGGCCTCGGCGATTCAAGTTTTGTCGCCCGGTTTCTTCTCGAACGCCTCGCGCACCTCGTCTTCGGTGATGCGGGCCCCGGGGTTGCCGGGTTGGCCGAGATTCTGCTCCTCGGTGCCATCGCCCATGACGCCCGGCTGTGAGCCGTCATTGCGGGGGGCGGGTTTGGGGTCTGTGTCGTTCATGGTGACCTCGCGGACTTGGGTGTCACTCAGACAAATTCGCCGCACCGCGATCCGTTCCTGCTTTTATGCCGCGTTTATTCCCTGGCTCGAACATAGGCGGCGACCCTTTACGGATCATCTTGTTACAGACGGCCCCTGAAAAACGGGAGTCGCTCATGGACGCCGTCTTTGTCGTTCTCGGGTTGGGTTTGTTCGCCGCCTTCGCGGCCTACGCCGCCCTGCTGAAGAGGCTCTGACGATGATTGTCGCGATCATCTACGCGGCGGGAGCGGTCGCGGTCACGGTTTACATGCTGGCGGCGCTGCTGCGCCCCGACAAGTTTTAGCGGGACACCCCCCATGAACATGCAGGGATGGGCCGAGATCGCCCTGACCATCGGTCTGGCCGTCGGTCTTGGTTGGCCACTCGGCATCTACATGAGCCGTATCTGGCAAGGCCAGTCGACTTGGCTTGATCCTGTTCTGCGACCGGTCGAGGGTGCCTTCTACCGCCTGGCCGGGGTGGATCGGAACCAGGGGCAGGGCTGGCTCGCCTACACCTTTTCATTCCTAGCCTTCAGCGCCGTGGCGTTCCTGTTCCTGTACGCGATCCTGCGGCTGCAGGGGCACTTGCCGCTGAACCCGGGCGGCTTCGCGGGAATGTCCCCGGATCTGGCCTTCAACACCGCCATCAGCTTTGTCACCAACACCGACTGGCAGTTCTATTCGGGTGAGAGCGCCGCCAGCAACATGACGCAAATGGCCGGCCTGACGGTGCAGAACTTCGCGTCCGCCGCCGCCGGAATTGCGGTGGCCGCGGCTCTGGCGCGGGCCTTCGCGGCCAATCGCGGCTCGACGATCGGCAATTTCTGGACCGATATTACCCGCATCGCCCTCTATATCCTGGCGCCGTTGTCGATCGTCATCGCCCTGGCGCTATGTGCGCTGGGCGTTCCCCAGACTCTCCTCGGTCATGTCGATGCTCACACGTTGGAGGGGGCCAAACAATCTATCGCCCTAGGTCCCATCGCTAGCCAGGAGGCCATCAAGCAGCTGGGCACCAATGGCGGCGGATTCTTTAACGCCAATTCGGCCCATCCTTTCGAAAACCCAGGCGCGTTCAGCAACCTGATCGAAGAAGTGATCATGAACATGCTGGGCTTCGCGTGCGTGGTCGCCTTTGGGCGCGTGGTGGGCCTGCGCAAGGAGGCTCGCGCTCTCGTCATTGTCATGGCCGTGATGGTCAGCGGGGCGGCGGCGGCGATCTATGCGGCCGAGACCCAGCCGACGCCGGCGCTGGTGGCCGCCCATGTCCAGACCACGCCCAATATGGAGGGCAAGGAGGTCCGCTTCGGCGCGCCATCCACCGCGGTCTTCGCCGCCATGACCACGGGCGCTTCGGACGGCGCGGTCAACGGCATGCACGAAAGCTTCACGCCGCTCGGCGGCGGCATGGCGATGTTCATGATCCAGCTGGCCGAAATGCTGCCCGGCGGCGTCGGGTCGGGCCTCTATGGCATGATCGTCATGGCCATCGTCGCGGTGTTCGTCGCGGGGTTGATGGTCGGACGCACGCCCGAGTACCTGGGCAAGAAGATCGAGGCGCGGGAAATCCAGCTTTCCATGCTGGCCTTCCTCATCCTGACCACCTCCATCCTCGGCTTCGCCTCCGTCGCCGTAATCCTGCCGACCGCGCTGAAGACGGTCTCCACGACAGGACCGCACGGCCTCTCCGAGGCGCTGTACGCCTACACCTCGGCGACCGGAAACAACGGCTCGGCCTTCGCGGGCCTGAGCGTCAGTCCCTACTGGAACGTCACCATGGGCATCGCCATGTGGCTCGGCCGGTTCGGCTATGCGGTGCCGGTGCTGGCCATCGCCGGTGGCCTGGTCACCAAGCCCAAACTTGAGCCCACCGCCGGCACTCTGCCGACGCACGGCGCCCTGTTCGTCGGTCTGCTGATCGGGGTGATCCTGATCCTCGGCGGCCTGCAGTATTTCCCAGCTCAAGCGCTGGGTCCGATCGTCGAGCATTTCCAGATGCTTGCCGCCACGTCAGCGCATTAGAGAAGAAGGAACCGGCCCTCCATGGCTTCCGCCGTCACCGCCGCCGGCCCGCAAGGTCCGATGCTCCGGCGCGCCGGGCTCGACGCCTTTCGCAAGCTCGACCCGCGCAAGCTCGCCCGCAATCCAGTCATCCTGGCCACCGAGGTCGTGGCCGTACTGGCGACCGTGTCGTTGATCGATGCCGTGAGGCATCATACGCCGGCACTGTTCGCCCTGCAGATCGCCATCTGGCTGTGGGCCACGGTGCTGTTCGCCAATTTCGCCGAGAGCGTCGCCGAGGGCCGCGGCAAGGCGGCGGCCGATAGCCTGCGCGCCGCCCGCGTCACCACCAAAGCAAAGCTGATCGTCGACCCCTCGACAGGCCTGACGGTGCCGACGCCTGCCCACGAATTGCTTCCTGGCGCACTGGTGCTGGTGGAGGCGGGTGACGTTATCCCCGCCGACGGCGAGATCATCGAGGGCATTGCCTCGGTGAACGAGTCCGCGATCACCGGCGAGTCAGCTCCGGTTATTCGCGAAAGTGGCGGCGACCGCTCGGCCGTGACAGGCGGCACGACGGTGGTCTCCGATTGGTTGAAGATTCGGGTGACGTCGGGTCCGGGCACGAGTTTTCTGGATCGCATGATCGCCATGGTGGAGGGCGCCAATCGTCGCAAGACGCCCAATGAAATCGCCTTGGCCGTGCTTCTGGCCGGCCTCACCTTGGTGTTCATGATCGCGGTGGCGACGCTGTTGGGGCTGGGCAAGTACTCCGGCGTCAGTCTCGATCCCATGGTGCTGGGCGCACTCTTCATCTGCCTCATTCCCACCACCATCGGCGGCCTGCTCTCCGCCGTCGGCATCGCCGGGATGGACCGATTGCTGAAGGTCAATGTGCTGGCGACCTCCGGCCGCGCCGTGGAGGCGGCCGGCGATTGCGACACCCTTCTGTTGGACAAGACCGGCACGATCACCTTCGGCAATCGCATGGCTACCGAGGTGATCGCCGCTCCGGGTGTTCCCGGCGACCGAGCCCTTCGCGCGGCCGTGATGGCCTCTTTGGCGGATGAAACCGCCGAGGGCCGCTCGATCCTGGAACTGGCGCGGGAAACCCACGGCCTAGTGGAGACCACGCCCAAGAACGCCACGTCGATCCCGTTCAGCGCCACGACACGGCTTTCGGGCCTCGACGCCGCCAATGGCAGCTGGCGCAAGGGCGCGGTCGAGGCCGTCTACCGGCTCGCGGGCCTGACGGCGCAGGAGGTCCCAAGCGAAGTGTTGGCGGCCGTGGAGCGCATCTCCCGCTCTGGCGGGACGCCTCTGGCCTGCACGGAAAATGGCAAGCTGATGGGCGTCATCCATCTCAAGGACGTGGTCAAGCCGGGGGTGAAGGAGCGTTTCGCGGATCTGCGCCGCATGGGGCTGCGAACTGTGATGATCACCGGCGACAATCCGATCACGGCGGCCACCATCGCTTCGGAAGCGGGCGTCGACGATTTCCTCGCCGAGGCCACCCCCGAAGACAAGCTAAAGCTGATCCGGGAGGAACAGCAGAAGGGTCGGCTGGTGGCGATGTGCGGCGATGGTTCCAACGACGCCCCGGCCCTGGCCCAGGCTGATGTCGGCGTCGCCATGCAGACCGGCACCCAGGCGGCGCGGGAAGCCGGCAATATGGTGGATCTGGACAGCGATCCCACCAAGCTGATTGAGATCGTCGAAGTCGGCAAACAGATGCTGATCACGCGCGGCGCCCTGACCACTTTTTCCATCGCCAACGACGTGGCCAAATATTTCGCCATCATCCCGGCAATGTTCGTGGTCGCCCTGCCATCTCTGGCCGCCATCAACGTCATGCGGTTGGGCAGCCCGCATAGCGCGATCTTGTCGGCGGTGATCTTCAACGCCCTGATCATCGTGGCATTGATCCCCCTGGCCCTGCGCGGGGTGCGCTATCAGGCCATCGGCGCGGCTCGGTTGCTGTCGCGCAACCTGCTCATCTACGGCTTGGGCGGCGTCGTGGCGCCGTTCATCGGCATCAAGCTGATCGATATCCTGCTCAACGCGGTCCATCTGGCCTAGAAAGATCGTCCCCCATGCTTCGGCACTTCAGACCGGCCATTGTGATGATGGCGCTCTTCACTCTCATACTGGGGCTTGCCTATCCCTTGGCGATCACCGGCATCGCCGATGTGCTGTTTGGCGACCAAGCCGCCGGCAGTCTGGTGCGCGATCGCGCCGGCGCGGTGATCGGATCGTCCCTGATCGCTCAGGGGTTCGCCAGGCCCGAGTACCTGCACCCGCGGCCGTCGGCGGCGGGCAAGGGCTGGGACCCGATGAATTCGGGCGGCTCGAACCTGGGCCCCATGGACAAGAAGTTGATTGACCGGGTCGCCACCGACACCGCCGCCCTGCGCGCCGAGAACCGGGGCGCCGTCATCCCCGCCGACGCGGTGACGACCTCTGGCAGCGGCCTTGACCCGGACGTTTCACCCGAGAATGCCCGCATGCAGGCGCCGCGTATCGCGGCCAGCCGCGGAATCCCGCTGGAGGTTGTCGAGGCCCTCATTGGCTCTCATGAGCAGGAACCCCTGCTGGGTTTCATCGGCCAGCCGCGCATCAATGTCCTGGCGGTCAATCGCGCCCTCGACGCGCGCTACCTGGTGGCGCAACCTAAGGGGCGATGATCGCCCAGGAATCCGGCCGCCCTGATCCCGACGCCCTGCTGGCCCATACCAAGCCGCAGGGCCGGGGGCGACTGAAGGTATACCTCGGCATGGCCCCGGGGGTCGGCAAGACCTTCGAGATGCTGACCGCCGGACGCAGGCGAAAGCTCGACGGCGCCGACGTCGTGGTCGGATTGGCCGAGACTCACGGACGATTGGAAACCGAGGCCCTCCTGGAAGGACTGGAGGTTCTTTCTCGTCAACCGATCTCCTATCGCGAGCACACGTTTATGGAGTTCGACATCGATGGGGCCCTGGCGCGCAAGCCCAAGCTCCTGCTCGTGGACGAATACGCCCATTCCAACGCCCCGGGTTCGCGCCACCCCAAGCGGTGGCAAGACGTCGAGGAGCTGCTCGGCGCCGGCATCGATGTGTGGACCACCCTGAATGTCCAGCATTTGGAGAGCCTGGTCGATGTGGTGTGGAGGATCACCGGGGTTCGAGTGCGCGAGACCGTCCCCGATTCGGCTCTCAGCGCGGCCGATGAGATTGAGTTGGTCGACATCACGCCAGAAGAGCTTCGCGAGCGGCTAAACGCGGGCAAGGTATACGTGCCGCAGACCGCGCGCCTAGCCTCCAACAACTTTTTCAAGCCCGAGAACCTCACCGCTCTTCGGGAGATGGCGCTACGGCGCGCGGCCCAGACGGTGGACGATCAACTTGTCGGAGCGATGCGCCGTCAGGGGATCGAGGGGCCCTGGGCCGCGGGCGAGCGCATCCTGGTGTTGATCGCCGGCGATGCGACCGCGCCGTCGCTGGTGCGCGCCGGCCGGCGGCTCGCCGACCTGATGATGGACGCACCGTGGACCGTGGCGCACGTGGAGCGGCCTAACCGACCGACCGGCGACGCGCGCTCGGCGCGGCGGGTGACCGAGGCCTTCAAGGTCGCCGAACAACTGGGCGGCTCGACGATCGTTCTCACCGGCGACGACGTGCCCGATACGGTGCTCGGCTTCGCGCGGCGCGGCAATGTCACCCAGATCGTCATGGGTAAATCTCCCGACAGTCTGTGGCGGATCGTGCTGGGTCGCTCGCTCGCCCACGCCTTCTTGCAACGCTCTGGCGGGGCAGCACTGCACTTCGTGGGCGCCGGCGCGCCCGAGAGCGAGCCGCCGGTGATCGGACCGGTCGTCCCTTCGCGAGGGTTAGGAAGGAGCGCGCCCTATCTGGGCGCGATCGCCATGGTTGGCGCCGCGGGCGCCGTTTCGGCGCTGCTCGACCGCTACTCCACGGGGGCGGACCTAGGCATGATTTTTCTGGCCAGCGTATTGATCGCCGGTCTCGCCTGGGGCCTGCGTCCGGCGCTGGCGGCTGCGGCGGCGGCCATTGGCGCCTACAATTTCTTCTTTCTCGAGCCACGCTTTTCCTTTGTCATCGGTCACGCCGCCGATGTGTTCACCTTTGTCATCTTCATTGCCGTGGCGGGGGCGGCCGGATGGTTGACCGGCCGGGTTCGCGATCAGGCGCGCCTCTCCTCGCGCCGTGCATCGGCGGTAACCGCTCTGTTGGCCGCCAGCCGCCGGCTGTCGGCGGGTGCGACGCTGGAGGACACGGCCCAGGCCCTGGCCGAACAGGCCTCGGCGGCGGCGGGCTCGCGGGCCGTGGTGTTGTTGCCCAAGGACGACGCCTTGGTGCTCGCGGCCGGCGCGCCAGGCGAGATTGCGCTGGACACCACCGACATGACCGCCGCGCGATGGGCCTGGGACAAGCGCGAAGCCGCCGGGGCTGGGACGGGAACCCTGCCGCAGATCGGCTGGACGTTCCGGCCCCTGGTGGGTGTGCGCGGGCGCGCCGGGGTGGCGGGCGTGGAGATCGACGCCAGCCGCGGCGTCGACGAGGAGCGCCTGGTCGCCGCCATGCTCGACCAGGGGGCGGTCGCCCTGGAACGGGCCGAACTGGCCGCGGCGATGGTCGAGAACGAAGCCTTGCGCCGATCGGACAAACTGCGTGCGGCCCTGCTCAATTCAATCAGCCACGATCTGCGTACGCCCCTGGCCACGGTGATGGGCTCGGCGACCACACTGATCGACTACGATCGGACATTGAAGCCCGAGGTGCGCGCAGATCTTTTGATCAGCATCCGCGAGGAAGCCGATCGGCTCAACCGCTATGTGGGCAATCTCCTGGACATGACCAAGCTGGAGGGCGGCGCGCTCAAGACCCGCTCGGAGTGGACTGATGTGCGCGACGTGCTGATCGCGGCGATCCACCGCGTCGAGCGCCGTCTTGGCCAGCGCACCATGACCCGCGACTTTCCCGGCGAACTGACTGCTGTTCGGCTCGATGCCGGCCTGCTCGAGCAGGCCATCGTCAACATTCTTGAAAACGCCATTGAATACAGCCCAGATGGGCTCCCCATCGACGTCGCGGTCTACGAAGACCGCGGCAATGTGGTGATATCCGTCGAGGACGAGGGTCCGGGCATCCCCAAGACCGACATTGAACGCATTTTCGAAAAGTTCCGCCGCCTGGAGGAGCCATCGGATCGCGGCCGCAAGGATCGCAAGGGGGCGGGCCTGGGGTTATCCATCGCCAAGGGGTTCGTCGAGGCCATGGGGGGGCGAATTGCGGCGGCGAGCCCTATCCACGGCGGACGTGGGACAAGGGTGCTGATCAGCCTGCGCAAGGGTCCCGCCCCATGAAACGCCGCCCATGAACGCCTTTCGGCCACGAATCCTGGTGATCGATGACGAGCCGCAGATGCATCGCTTCCTGGGGCCCGCCTTGGAGGCCGCCGGCTACGAGCCGCTGCGCGCCAACAACGCGCGTGAAGGCCTTGCCGCCATCGCCAAGCGGGCTCCCGACGCAGTGATCCTGGACTTGGGCCTGCCCGATATGGACGGCAAGGAAGCCCTCGCCCGCGCCCGAAGCTTCTATGATGGTCCAATCCTGATCCTGTCGGCGCGAGACATGGAAACCGAGAAAATTGACGCCCTGGATCTGGGCGCGGACGACTATGTGGAAAAGCCCTTCAGCGTCGGCGAACTGCTGGCGCGCCTGCGGGTGGCCTCGCGCCACCGCCTAAGTGATATTGGCGCAGCGCCGATCGTGCAGGCTGGCGAGCTGCGGATTGATTTGGTCAAGCGCCTGGTCAGCCGCGGGGGCCAGCCCGTCAAGCTAAGTCCGCGCGAGTACGACCTACTGGCGAAGCTGGTGGAAGGCGGCGGCCGGGTATTAACCCACCAGCACTTGCTGACCGCCGTTTGGGGGCCGGCTAACGCCAGCGACGTGCAGTACCTGCGTGTCTTCGTCGGTCATCTGCGCCAGAAACTGGAACCCGATCCCGCCGCGCCGCGGCATATCGTGACCGAGAGCGGTGTCGGTTATCGCTTCATTGCGGAGTGATGTCGCGGGTCCAGGCCTGTGTGCGGCAGAACGGCGCGACGATGCAGCCGCGCAGCCGCAGCCGGTCCTCGCCGACCACCTCCAGGTCTGCCTTGTAGGTTCCCCCGTCATCGGGATTGTAGATCGAGCCGCCGCCCCAGCGGCTGGGCCCCAACGGATGCAGTCTCAAGATCAACAGCCCTTTGACGGCCCGCCCCCGCAGGGCCGGATCGCGGTTCCTGGCATCCTTCTGGTCAGGAAAAGCGCGCAGCCGGGCCGAGCTCACAGCCCGTCCGCAAAGGTCGGGGCCGCATCTCTCGATACGGATCACGCCCCCGTCCACCGGAGTCTTCCATAAGCCGGTGGCATCGACCGGCTGTGACGGAGCGCCGGTCAAGGCGAGGGCGAGGGCGAACAGAGCTGCAATCATCGGGGTTCCCGAGCGTGAGCGGCCGGTGGACCCGACGGCGAAAAGCGATCATCTACAGGCTTGCGCCGGTCGCCGCCAATGGGAAGCCGCGGGAGCGCCGTGAGGCCTATGACCCTGACCATCGATGGCATCGGCAAGCAGTTCGGGCGCACTGCGGCGCTCACTGACATCACGCTGGAAGCTCGAGACGGCGAGTTCCTCACGCTTCTAGGGCCTTCCGGCTCAGGCAAGACGACGCTCCTGCGGGTGCTGGCCGGTCTCGACAGGCCCGACCGCGGCCGGGTCTGTCTGGATGGCGCGGACTTCCTGGCGCTCAGCGCGCGAGAGCGGCGCGTGGGCTTGGTGTTCCAGCATTACGCGCTCTTTCGCCACATGACGGTGGCGGAGAACATCGCCTTCGGCCTCCAGGTGCGCCCTCGCGCCTCCCGCCCGCCCAGCGTCGCGATCAAGGCGCGGGTGGATGAACTCCTCTGTCTGACTCATATCGAGGGCCTGGCCGGGCGCTATCCGGCGCAGCTCTCCGGCGGCCAGCGGCAGCGTGTCGCCGTGGCCCGAGCTCTGGCGGTGGAACCCCAACTGTTGTTGCTCGATGAGCCGTTCGGCGCTCTGGACAGCAAGGTGCGCAAGGAATTGAGAGGCGAACTGCGCCGCATCCACGACGCCACCGGCGTCACCACTCTCCTGGTGACTCACGATCAGGACGAGGCCATGGCCCTGGCCGATCGAGTGGTGCTGATGAACCATGGCGGCATCGAACAGATCGGCGCGCCGTCCGAACTGGAAGCGGACCCGGCGTCGTCTTTCGTCTTTGAGTTTCTCGGCGAGTGCAATCGCCTGGTGTGCGATGTCGTTGGCGGCGTGGCCCGGTGCGAGGGGTTCACCGCGCCGGTGTTGGGCGCGGCGCCCAGCGATGGACCGGGCATGGCGCTGTTTCGTCCGACAGACACTGGGCTTGATGCTGGACAGAACGCTCACGGCGTGCCGGTGCGGGTAGTGGAGGTGCGCGGCCGCGGTCCGCTACGCAAAGTCGAATGCCAAGCGTCGAACGGGCGGCGTTTCACCGCCGAGATGGCCACTGACCTCTCCGCGGTGTTCACGTCCGGCCTCGGCGCTCGGCTGACCGCGCGGCGTGTAATCATCGACAGAGACCGCGCCGATTAAGGCAAGACGATCTCGAACCAGAAATCGAAGCGATCCACCAGGAGAGCATCTCGCCAAAGTCCGCGGGATCGCCCGCGATCCGGACCGCGCCCTCGACGATCGCCGCTTCCAGCGTGATCTCCGCCAGGAAAAGGCCACGAGGGTCGCTCGCGACGCGGGCCTGGGAGCATGGTCTCTCCGATCCTCAACCGCTGGAGACAAGATTCTGCGCAAGATAGATGAACAAGGAACATCCCAGCAGCATCAGCAGGGTGGCCAGGGCGATATCGAACTTCGATCCAACCGCGAGGTTCTGGTCGGGACTGTCGATATCCTTGGCGGTCTTCAAAAATCGTCCCGTGGCGATGCCGACGATGGCCAGTCCCAGGAAGATAAGCGCCAGTCCCGCCCAGCCGCCGACCTGCCGATTTGGCGCGTGGGGGAGCCGTCCGACCACGGATATGGCGGCGAACTTCAGGAACAGATCGAACTTCTCGACCAGAAAGCCGAAGGCCATGATGGCGATGGCGGTGCGCACCCAGGCTAGAAAGGTGCGTTCGTTGGCGGCGTGATCGGAGAAGTTCTTGATCAT